>NZ_JBEXLL010000014.1:0-102118 GCF_040609955.1 Nocardia sp. NPDC004568 | reverse complement strand
CCGACCACCACGAGGCCATGGTCTATATCGCCACCATCATGACCATGTCACGCCGACTCGCCCGAGCATGACCGAGTTCCCGGACGCCCACTTAGAGAAGCAAACTCATAGAACAACCGGTCGACGCGTCACTATTGAGGAGGCCCCCGGCGCTCGACCCCTCCACAAGGAACCGACAAAATCTCGTGTGGCGTCGCGATTAGTTTTGCCCTCCGTTGCAGTCTGATCTCCATGGGCAAACTCATCTATGGCTTCACAGTCTCGGTGGACGGCTACATCGCCGACGCGCAAGGCAATCTCGACTGGTCCGACCCGAGCGAAGAGCTCCTCTGGTACTGGAACGACTTCGAGCGGGAGACCGCCCTGTCGTTCTACGGTCGGCGGCTCTACGAACTGATGTCGGCGTACTGGCCGACCGCAGACCAGGATCCGGACGCCACTCCCCGGAACGTGGACTTCGCCCACATCTGGCGTGATATGCCCAAGGTCGTATTCTCACGCACCCTGGAGTCGGTCGACTGGAACTCCCGGCTGGAGCGCGGCGACCCGGTCGAGGTGGTGACGAAACTGAAAGCCGAAACCGACGGCAGGCTGGAGGTGGCCGGCGCGACGCTGGCCGCACCGATCGTGCGGGCCGGACTGGTGGACGAGTACCGGATCGTGGTCGCGCCCACCGCAGTGGGCGGCGGTACACCGTTCTTCCCGCCACTGCCGTCATGGATATCGCTGCGACTGTTGGAGAACCGCACCTTCCCGTGCGGCACGGTCCTGCTGCGCTACGAGGCGAAGCACGACTGACACCGCCGGGCACGCCCTGCGGACGCACTACGAGGTACACGACTCGAGCGGCACCCCGCGGCGCGACGGCCCGTTCGCCATCGCCGGCCGGCAGTTCGGCGGACTGCCGCCGGCGAAACCGTCTACCTCGACCACGCCGTCACAAGCCTGCGCGAGCAGGGCTGTCCAGTGCTCCACGACGACGTGGCACGGCTGCCGGCATTCATCCGCGCCAACCTCGGTCTCGAAGGGCACTACGGCTTCGTGCTGCCCGGCCTGGGCCGGCGGCACCGGCCGCCGCTCGAACCCGACGGGTCCGCCGATGGGTAACTCTCCGTCGAATGAGGGCCTATGCCGGAAATGGCGCTTTCCCCTACGGCGCGGAGACCGATCGTGTGAGTTCCGACTATCCCTGTCCCTGCTGTGGTCACCGAGTCTTCGACGAGGCGCCCGGCTCCTACGAGATATGCCCCATCTGTTTCTGGGAGGACGATCTCATCCAGCTTCGATGGCCGACTTTCGCCGGCGGAGCCAACTCGGTCTCGTTGGTCGACGCTCAACGCAACTACGAAGACATCGGTGCCTGCGAGGAACGCCTCCGCTCCTTCATCCGGCTCCCCGCAACCGACGAACCACTCGATGATGCCTGGCGCCGCATCGACCTCACCCGTGACAACTTCGAGAACTGGGACAACAAACGACGCGCCCCCTGGCCTGCCGACCCCACCGTGCTGTACTGGTGGCTTCCCACCTTCTGGCGGCACAGCGACCGAGCAGAGTGACATCCGGGATTTTCCGCGCGCCAGTATGAAAGCGCGTTCGGTGGACACACCCACTCGGTGAGAAACGCCGACTTGTCGCTTTCGCCGATATGAACCGTTCTCTCGGCCGAGATCGTCGCGCGGCCAGGCGGCCGTTCGAGAGCAATCCGGCGATCTCCTCGGCGAATTGGGTGGAATGCCGGTGATCGATACCCGGGAACACCAGGGTCGGTACAGTCAGAGCGGTGAGGTCGGCCGGTGCGCGGAACGCGTGGTCGCGGCCGATGGCGGCTGCGGCGGCGATACGTGGATGCGGGCTGGTTAAAGTGGCCGGAATGAGTGAGGGCCACGATGTGCGGACAACACTGGCGAGTGCGGGCTACCGCAGCGAAGACTGGTCCCCCGTCACCACCGGCGAGTCGGGCGCCACCGTCTTTCGCGACGCGGACGCCACCCGATACGCCAAATGCGTTCCGGCGGCAGGGGCCGCCGCACTGAAGGCAGAGCACGACCGGGTGGCGTGGCTGGCCGACCAGGGCGTGCCGGGCCCACGGCTGCTCGACTGGCACTCCGGCGAGACCGGAGCACTGCTGGTGACCAGTGCCGTCCCCGGCGTTTCGGCGGATCGGCTATCGGCTGCGGAGCTCCGCGCGGCCTGGGAACACATCGCCGGCGCGGTGCGCGGGCTGCACGGACTACCGGCACAACGGTGCCCGTTCGATCGCGGCCTGGACACGATGGTCGCCGTGGCGCGTGATGTGGTCGGCCGGAATGCCGTGAACCCGGAGTTCCTGCCCGTCGAGCAGCAGCACACGTCGCCCGAGGAGCTACTGGCCCGCCTCGAACCCGAGATCGCGCGGATGCGGTCACGGGAGTCCGTGGACACGGTTGTCTGTCACGGAGACCTGTGCCTGCCGAACATCGTCGTGGACCCGGAAACGCTCGAGGTGTCCGGCTTCATCGACCTGGGCCGTCTCGGGTCGGCCGATCGGTATGCCGATCTGGCGCTCCTGCTCGCCAATGCGCGGGAGACCTGGGAGGACGAGGAGCGGGCGTTGGCCGCGGACACACTGTTCGCGGCCGGGTACGGCCTCGTCCTGGACCGTGACCGCTTGGACTTCTACCTGCACCTCGACCCCCTCACCTGGGGATGAGGAAGAGCCGGGAGCGGACCGCGCGAGTAGCGATTCACGGGCCTCGACGCACGGATGTTCAGGCCATATCCCACAGCAGGCGGTAGTAATCGATACGCTCGGGGTCCGGCGCGACCCCGTACGCCGCATAGAGGATCCCGTCGTATCCCGGACCGTAGTTCCACTCCGTGCTCCATGCCGCGACCGCGAGGTCGGCCCACCGGTCGCCCACCCCCAGCGAGCCGAGATCCACATGCGCGGCGAACCCGCCGTCGTCGTGCAGCAACGTGTTCGGAACGCACGCGTCACCGTGACAGACGACCAGCCGGTCGATCCCGGGCGGATCGCCGATTCGTGCCCGGGCTTCCACTACGTTCAGATGCCGATACTCGGGCGACCATTCCGCGGGCCCCTGACCTTCGGCGATACGCTCATCGGCGCGCACGAGCCGTGATCCGATGCTCCACTCGAACGGGCATCGGTCGACGGGTAGGCGGTCGTGCAGCCGACGCAACCCCGCCCCGATCGCGGCCGCCGCCGTCGCCGGTTCCGCGACCCACCGAGGCTCCACCGCGGAACGTCCGGCGACTTCCGCCGTGACCAGCCACGCGCCCTCGTCGTCGGCGCCGAGCTCGAGGACCCGGGGAACGGTCACCCACCGCTGCGCCCAGCCCAGCCGCTCCGCCTCGCCGCGCAGATCGATCTCCGGTGTGCCCGCGGCAACCCACTTGGCATACCTGACCACCTCACCCTCGAGACGGAACGTCAGACCTCCGAGCTCATTACGCCACACGGGGGTTATCGTGTCGGCGCCGGCCAGCGACTCGACCACCTCGGGCACATCCACTGGACCGATCGGAATCTCGGCGGTGACAGGACGGCTCATCGGGTGATCGTCCCTTCCGATCCGCACAGGTGGCAAATGAGCCGAAGCGCATCGGTCCACCGGTGGTGAATTCGTCTCGGCCCGGTGTAGTGGCTCCGGTGCTCAGGAAGGTGGTGAGTTGCCGCGCCGGGGATCGGAACACGATTGATCGGTCGGGACCGGCTCGGGTGGGGGTCGCGGCGCGGGTGGTGCCACGGCGAGTTCCCCCCGCCGGGCGGCCCGCCACCACCGGTGCCCGGAGTCCATGACACGCCGGACCTTGCGCACGGCGGGTACCTGTGTGAGCAGGTGCGCCTGATATCGCCACGGCACCTGCGGCCCGTGCCGAGCCGCCATCGCATAGGCGAACTGTACGGCGCTCCGGTCGAGATACCGGTCGGCGTGTTCGAACCAGACCATGCTGGCACGGGCGGCGGCCTGGATCGGGCGCAGCGCGGCGCGGCGCTGGGCGTCGTAGTTCTCCAGCGCGTCGGCGACCTCGGCATGCTCGTACAGATTCTGTGCGAGCGCGACGGCGTCGACGATCGCCAACCGGGTACCGGAACCGATGGTGAAGTGGGTCGTGTGCGCCGCGTCGCCGAGCAACACGACGTTGTCGTGATACCAGGTCTTATTGGTGATCTCGGGAAAGCGGCCCCACTTCGCGAACTCGCCGCGTGCCTTGCTGATCAACGAGTGACCGCCGAGAACGCGCGTGAAGATGTTCTCCAGCACACGCAGATTCTCCGGATCCCCCAGGGAATCGAATCCCAGTTCATGCCAGGTGTGCGGTTGGCACTCGACGATGCAGGTGCTGATCTTCCCGGCCACCGACGGGTAGGCGTGGAACCAGATCCAACCGGCCGCGGTGTGTTCGAAGGCGAAGGTGAATCGGGTGAAGACCTGGTCGGTACCGAGCCAGATATATCGATTCTCGCCGAGTGCGACGGACGTGCCGAAACCATGATCGCCCAGCTGCCGTACCCGGCTGTTCGCGCCGTCGGCGGCGACGATGAGATCGGTGTCGCCGAATCCGGACAGATCGTGGACCTCTCGCCCGTGCCGGACATCGACGCCCAGATCGGTCGCCCGCCGGGAAAGTACGTCGAGCAGTGCCGCGCGCCCCATGCTGAACCCGTAACCCCCGAAATGCGCGGTCCGGTCGCCCACATGGATCGCCTGTCCACGCCACAGCACCGACCCGGCGCGCACCGCCCGGGCGCTCTCGGGGTCGTTTCCGTACAGGATGTCGAGCAGGTCGTCCCAGTACACGACGCCCCAGCCGTAGGTGGCCCCGGGGGGATCGCGGTCGATCACCGTGATGTCGTGGGCCGGGTCGCGCCGCTTCAGCGAAATGGCAAAGTACAACCCGGCCGGCCCGCCACCGACGCATACGATCTTCATCTCGTCACCAGCTCCGGTCCGGCTGGTCGCACCTCACTTCACCTGATCGGTATCGGATGCCACCGTGCCCGGCACGATGCGCGTCGCCGGGCACGGTCACCGGCGTCAGAAACTGCCCCAGCCACCCCCGCCGGGCCACCAATTGCCCCAGCCGGGACTCCATCCCCAGCCATTTCCCCAACCCCAACCATTACCCCAACCCCAACCGCCGCGACCCCAGCCGCCATTACCCCAGCCCCAACCATCGCCGCGACCCCAACCATCGCCGCGATCCCAAACGCCACCTTTACCCCAACCGCCGCCACCACCCCAACCGCCACCACCCCAGCCAGGGCTGTCGACGGTTTGGGTTGCAGACGTGGGCGTGGATGCCTGCGCGGTAGGCGCTTGCTGTGTGGCCGCGACGACCGGAATCGCGGCAACTGCGGCTATACCGGCGGCGGCCGCCAACCGGGCGAACTTCGTGTGTGAATTCTTTCTAGTCATGATGGGCTCCAGATAGTGTCCCGACCCGCTTGAATTCTACGCGCCGGACTCCGGAATTTTGCCGCGTTCACTCGACTACAATTCTCCGATTTTCGCACGGTTTTTCGGCCCGACAATGCCCGTCTACTCCCGGAATTCCCGGCGATCGGCCGCGGCGGCCTGTCCAGGTGGCCGGGCCGGTAGCGGAGACCGAGCCCGCTCGAGAACCGGTCCGGCATCCGGTGATCAGCGTGCGCGGCAGGTCGTCGGTCCCGACGGGCGGCTGCCACCCCTCTCGCGGCGGTAGGCGAGAGCGGGTCGGGCCGGTCCTGGACCAGTCCGTTCCTCGGGCATCCGGACCCGCTCCGCCGCCGAGGCCTCGGCTTTCTTCCTCGCCACCGCATAGGGTGTCATGCGGCAGGCACCTTTCCCACCGACGATCCGGTCAGCGATCCGGGGCGGGAACACTCGCGATCCGCAGCCCTCTGTGCGGTGCCGAGCGAAGGCCGGATCACCCCGACCGGTAGCCGAGCGACACCCGAATCGGATAAACCGTTGGTCGGGCACTCCCCCGATCGTCTATTTGTTCGTGAATGGCGTCGAGCGTTGCGGGGAGAATCCGGACAGGAATATCCGCACGCGGTGCGTTGTCGTGACAACATCGCCGAGACCGATAACAATGCTGCCCATGACCGTGGCGGTCGGCAGCGAATTGGATGATCGGCGTGCGGACCGGGGCAATAATTCGGTGCCGCGGAGTTACTTCCGGCCCGATATCGAAGGACTGAGAGCAGTAGCCGTGGTGGCCGTTGTGCTTTTTCACGCGGGCATGCCCGGCCTCGACGGTGGATTCGTCGGTGTGGATGTCTTTTTCGTGATTTCCGGTTTTCTCGTCACCGGGATCCTTTATCGAGAAACGGCGACCACCGGCACTCTCGGGCTGGCGCGGTTCTACGGCGCGCGGGCCCGGCGACTGCTACCGGCGGCGGGTATCGTCCTCGTCGCCACCGCGGTTGCGACCGCCGTGCTACTGCCGCCCCTACAGGCCCGCCAGGTGCTCGGCGACGGGATCGCCGGCGCGCTGTACGCCGGGAACTATCGGTTTGCGCTGCGCGGCACCGACTATCTCGCCGGCGATATGCTTCCGTCGCCGTTCCAACACTTCTGGTCGCTCGGTGTGGAAGAGCAGTTCTATCTGCTCTGGCCTGTGCTGATCGCCGCGACGGCGTGGTGCGCGCGTCGGCACCGAACCGGGGCGGCGGCACCGCTGCCGTATCTGATCGCTGTCCTGATCGTCGCCGCGTTCTCCTTCGCGACCGCACTGAGGTGGACCGGCACGCTCCCCTCGTGGGCGTTCTTCTCGCTGCCCACCCGGGCCTGGGAGTTGGCCGCCGGGGGCGTGATCGCGCTGTCGGCGGCGATGTGGTCCCGGCTGCCGAGAATTCCGGCCGCTGTCGCCGGCTGGGCCGGGTTGCTGCTGATCACCGTCGCCTGCACCTGGTTCGACGAGCACACCCGATATCCCGGAACCGCCGCACTGCTGCCCGTCGCGGGAACCGTGCTGGTGATCGTTTCCGGCTGTGCCGGTCCACGGTTCGGTGTCGGACGCGGGCTGGCACTCGGCCCGATACGGGCGATCGGCCGCGGATCCTACTCGTGGTACCTGTGGCACTGGCCGGTGTTATTGCTCGCGCCCTGGGTGGTCGGCCATCCGCTCGGACTCGGTGGTTCGCTGGGCGCGGTCATGCTGGCGGGTGGACTCGCCATGCTCACGCTGTGGCTGGTCGAGAATCCGGCTCGTTTCGCCGTTCCCCTCCGCGGTTCGGCGGCGCGCAGCCTCGCCTGTGGCGGTGCGATCACCGCGATCGCCGGCGGCGTGGCGCTCGCACTGCTCGTATTCGTGCCGGTCCCGGCCGGCCGCGGTACGGCGGCCCCGTCCCTTGCCCTCACCGCACCCGCCGCACCGGTCACACCGACTGCGGACCCCGGCGAGACAGCGGTCCGGGCGCAGGTCGCCCAGGCGCAGGCCGCTATTGCCGCGTCTGCCGCGACCGGTCCTGTCCCTTCGAATCTCACCCCCTCGCTCGCCGACGCGGCCGGGAGCAAGGCGGACGTGTTCGTGAACGGCTGTGTCCGGTCCTGGCGAGAGGTGGGTCAGGCCGAGTGCGCCTCCGGCGATCCGGGCTCGGCCACCACAGTGGCCCTGGTCGGCGATTCCCATGCCGCGATGTGGCAGCCGGCGTTCGAGCAGATCACCGCGGCGCGACACTGGCGGCTGGAGACCATGGCCAAGGTCACCTGCCCGCTGATGGACCTGCCCATCACCAGTCCTTACCTGGGCCGGGAGTACACCGAATGCGCGCAGTGGCGCGACGAGATCGTGGCCCGGCTGCAGGCCGAGCGACCGCGGTTGATCGTGGTGAGCATGTCCCGGCGATATGGTGCCGACTTCGGCTTCGTCTCCTACGACCCGGCCTGGATCGACAGCCTGCACCGCCTGGTCGCCCGGCTGCGCGCAACCGGCGCGGCCGTGCTCGTGCTCGGGTCGATACCGGACCCGCATACCGATGTCCCGATATGTCTGTCCGCACATCTCGACGATTCCGCGGCCTGCGCCCCGGCACGACCGGAGGCGATCGATGATGCCGGTATCGCGGCCGAGCGGGCGGCGACCATCGGCGGTGGCGGACAGTACACCGATCTGACCTCGCTGTTCTGCACCCCCTCCGACTGTCCCCTTGTCATCGGGGACAACCTGGTCTTCCGCGACGACAATCACCTCACCGTCGAGTACGCCGAAACACTCGCACCGATCATCGGCGCGCTCACCGACCGCGCGCTCGCCCGCAACTGATCCGGGCGTGGCAGCGTTCCGGTCGTTCGTCGTGTGTCGTCGTACGAACCGTCGCCCGCGGTAGTCGCGCGCCGCATCGCCGGCTCGACGGTCGCACGTCCTCCGGGAAAACCCGTTCGGGCGCGGCGAGGTCGCGATAGCCTCGCTGGAGGCCGGAACGGGAGGTCGGATCCTGGATACGTGGTGGAGCTTCGTCGTGGAACGACGGCACCAACTCTTCGTCGACTCCTGTCTGCACGTCTCGGCGGTGGTGCAGTCCCTGCTCATCGCGACGGTGGTGGCGGTGGCCGTGGGTATCGCGGTGTACCGCAGCCCGCTCGGCTCGGCAGCCGCGACCGCCGCAGCCGGCACGATTCTGACGGTGCCGTCCTTCGCCTTGCTCGGGCTGCTCATTCCCCTGATGGGCCTGGGTGTAGCACCGACGGTGACCGCGCTGGTGCTCTACGCGCTGCTGCCGATCCTGCGCAACACTCTCGTCGGTCTCTCCGCGGTGGATACCGCGGTGGTGGATGCCGCGCGCGGGGTGGGGATGAACCGGTTGCGGGTGCTCGCCGCGATCGAATTGCCGCTGGCCTGGCCGTCGATCCTGACCGGGATGCGGGTGAGTACTCAGTTGATCATGGGCATTCTGGCGCTGGCCGCCTACGCGAAGGGTCCGGGGCTGGGGAATCTGATCTTCTCCGGGCTGGCCCGGCTCGGCAGCCCCAACGCGGTGCCGCAGGCACTGACGGGCACCGTGCTGATCGTGGCACTCGCCCTGGTTCTCGACGGGATCTTCGTACTCGTCGGACGTTTCACCATTTCGAGGGGAATCCGTGACTGATTCGACGGCCCGCACCGCCGCCGCGGCGGCGGTGTCCGGGGTCGAGATCGTGCTCGACTCCGTCACCAAACACTATCCGGGACAACAGGTGCCGGCCGTGGACGCGGTCTCGATGACCATCCCGGCCGGTGAGATCGTGGTCCTGGTCGGACCGTCGGGCTGCGGTAAGACCACCACCATGCGGATGATCAACCGGCTGATCGAGCCCACCTCCGGCACGGTGACCATCGACGGCCGCGACGCCGCCGGGATCGACCCCGACCGGTTGCGCCGCGGTATCGGATACTCCATCCAGCAGGCGGGGCTGTTCCCGCATATGACCGTCGCGCGGAACATCGCCACCGTCCCGGGGCTCATCGGCTGGGATCGTCAGCGGATCGCCGCCCGCACCGACGAGATGCTGGAACTGGTCGGGCTGGATCCCGGGACCTACCGGCGCCGGTATCCGCGCCAGCTGTCCGGGGGGCAGCAGCAGCGGGTGGGGGTGGCGCGAGCGCTGGCCGCCGACCCGCCGATCCTGCTGATGGACGAGCCCTTCGGCGCCGTGGACCCGATCACCCGCGGCCTGCTCCAGGACGAACTACTCCGATTACAGGCCGAACTGGGCAAGACGATCGTCTTCGTCACCCATGATTTCAACGAGGCGGTGAAAATCGGTGACCGGATCGCGGTCCTGGGTGACCGCTCCCGGATCCTGCAGTACGACCGGCCGGCCGCGATCCTGGCCGACCCGGCCGACGAGACGGTCGCCGGATTCGCCGGCTCCGATGCCGCGCTCAAACAACTGACTCTCACCCGCATCCGGGAGGTTCCGCTCGGGGAATGCGCCACGGTCACCGAGGACGCTCCGGTGGCGGTGGCGCGGGCGGCGATCGGGGCCGGGGCCCGCGCCCTGGTGCTCGACACCGTGGGGCGGCCGCTGCGCTGGGTCACCGCCGCCGACCTCGCGCACGCCGACTCGGTCGGCAAGGTCGGTACCGCGGCCGAGACCCTGCCCGCCGAATCGACTCTCCAGGAGGGTCTGGCGGCGCTCCTCGGTGACCGGAACGCGACCGCGGTGGTCACCGGGCCGGACGGAAAGTACGCGGGACTGGTCACGATCGACACGCTGGTCGGCCACCTGGCCGGCCTGCGGACCGGACCCGGCACCGGCACCGGCACAGCGACGGATGTGCCGGCATGACCACCCCGGTGGCGCCCGCGGCACCGGGGCGGCGTTCGGCTCGCGGGCGCGCCGAGCGGCTCCGGTTGCTGGTCCAGCCGGTGCTCGTCCTGTCGCTCGCCGCGGGGGTTCTGGTGTGGGCGTTCCGGCGCGACCTGACCGTCACCCAGCAGGCGAGCCTCGACGCCGGCAATATCGCCACCGTCACCTGGCAGCACATCCTGATCACCGCCACGGTGGTGCTGCTGGTGGTCGCGGTCGCGGTCCCACTGGGCACCCTGCTCACCAGACCCGGGTACCGCCGGTTGGCCCCGGTCGTCGTTGGTATCGCCAATATCGGCGCCTCGGCGCCAGCGATCGGGCTGATCGTGCTGTTCTACCTCCTCACCCGGACCACCGGATTCTGGATCGGAGTGGCGCCGATCGCGTTCTATTCGCTGCTGCCGGTCCTGCGCAACACGATCCTGGGCTATCAGGAAGTCGATCCATTGCTGGTGGACGCCGGACGCGGACAGGGCATGTCGGCGGCGACAGTGCTGCGCCGGATCGAGTTCCCGCTCGCCGTCCCCTACATCCTGGCCGGGCTGCGCACCTCACTGGTGCTGGCGGTGGGCACCGCCACGCTGTCGTTCCTGGTCAGCGCGGGCGGGTTGGGGGTTCTGATCGATACCGGCTACAAACTGCGCGATAACGTCACGCTGGTGGTCGGCGCGGTCCTGGCGGTGGCGCTGGCCCTGCTGGTGGACTGGCTGGGCGCGGTGGCGGAACGGTTCCTCGGGCCCCGGGGGTTGCGATGAGAGCCGTCCGATCGTCACGGCTGCTGCTCCTGGCGGCGGTGCTGCTGCTGGCCGGATGCGGCCTGCAGGCCGGGAGCGCGGTGCCGTTACCGGTCGGGCCCGGCAGTATCCGCCCGGTGCCGGAACTGGCCGGGGTCACCGTCACGGTGGGCTCCAAGGATTTCACCGAACAGAACATCCTCGGCTACATCATCGAATACGCGCTGGTCGCGGCCGGGGCCGAAGTCCGGGATCTCACCGATATCCAGGGCTCCAACAGTCTGCGGGACGCTCAGGTCAACGGCCAGATCGATATCGCCTACGACTACACCGGTACCGGCTGGGTCAACTATCTCGGCAACGAGAAACCGATTCCGGACGAACAGGGCCAGTTCGCGGCGGTACGCGACGCGGATCTGGCCGCGCACGACATGGTGTGGACGGCGATGGCACCCATGAACAACACCTACGCGCTGGCGACCGCGCGGCGCACCGCCGAACGTACCGGCACCTGGACGCTGTCGGACTACGCCCGCCTGGCCGCCACCGACTCCGCCGCGGCGAGTATCTGCGTGGGGACCGAATTCAATGTGCGCCAGGACGGCTTCCCCGGCCTGAACCGCGCCTACGGCATCGACGGCGGACAGGTGCCCAAGCGGATCGTCCAGGACGCCGTGGTCTATCAGGCGACGGCCGACGCGAGGCAGTGCGGCTTCGGGTCCGTCGCGGCCACCGACGGTCGGATCCCCGGACTCGACCTGGTCCTGCTGCGCGACGACCGCTCCTTCTTCCCCAAGTACAATGCCGCTCTGGTGATGCGTGCGGATTTCGCCCGGGCGCATCCGCGGATCGCCGAGGTCATGGCACCCATCTCCGGGCTGCTGACCAACGAGTCGATCACGGAACTGAACCGGCAAGTCGATGTCGAGGGCCGTGAGCCCGCGGAAGTGGCGCGCGACTGGATGGTCGGCCAGGGCTTCGTCAGCGAGGAGTGAACGGCCGGACGAGGAGAGGGTGCATGGTAGCCCCGGACGGTCCGACGCTTCCCTCACCGGCTCCGGCCCGCTCGGTGCTGTTCGGTCTGCCGCCCGCCGGCCGGCGACTTCCCGGGGCGGCGCGCGCGGCACTGGCGTTCGGTGCGCCGGCGTTGGTCGCGGTGGCATTGGGACACGAACAGCAGGGCCTGATGGCCGCGACCGGCGCGCTCGCGGTGATCTTCGGGGAAGGCCAGGTCTACCGGCGTCGCCGGCGGGTCATCGGGGCGGCCGCACTCTCGCTCACGATCTCGGCGTTCGCCGGCGGACTGACCGGGGAGCTGATCCACCAGCGGCTCGACGCGGGTGGCACCCACTGGTGGCAGTTCGTGCTGGTCCTGCTGATGTCGGCGGTGGCGGTGGCAAGCACCTTCGTCAATTCGGCGCTGCGGCTGGGGCCGCCCGGTGGATTCTTCTTCGTCCTGGCCGCCGGGGTCGGGGCGCTGATCACCGGGCACGGCGTCCCACCCGGCGAGGTGGCACTGTGGACGGCCATCGGCGGGGTCAGTGCCCTGCTGGTCGGTATGTCGGCGGCGCTGACGCGGGCCCACCCGCCGGAGGAACGGGCGGTGGGCGCCGCGATCGCCGCGGTGGACGACTACGCCGCCCTGCCCCCGGGGGACCCGGACCTGGTGGACGCGCGCTACGCGACCGTGATGAAGGTGCAGACGGCGTGGGCACTGCTCGACGACGCCCGCCGCGCCGACGGTCTCGCCGCCACGCTGACCGGCGCGCAGCGCACCTTCGCCCGCGCCCTGCGCCGCAACAGTGGCACCGACGACGAATCGGCTCTGCTCTTCGACACCGGACGTCCCGCGCCCACGCCGCGACCGTCGCTGCGCTACCGGCTGCTGCGATCCCTCTCGCCGGACAGCCACGCGATGGTCTCGGCGAACCGGATCGGGGTCGCCGCGCTACTGGCCGGCTGTTCGACTGTCGCGCTGGATCTCGGACGGCCGGACTGGGCGGTCCTCACCGTCACGGTACTTCTGCACCAGGGCCCGGACCGGGTGCGCGGCACCTACCGCGGGATGCATCGGATCGGCGGTACCGCGCTGGGGCTGGTGCTGTTCGCCGCGCTCTACGCACTGGAGCCCAGGAACTGGGCGCTGGTGCTGATCCTGATGGCCCTGCAGTTCGCGATCGAGATGTTCGTCGCCCGGAACTACGGGCTCGCGGTCGTCTTCATCACGCCGCTGGCATTGCTGATGGGCGGGGGCGGACAGTACGGCGATATCTTGCCGGTACTGCGTGACCGCTTGCTCGAGAGCGTGATCGGCGTGGTGATCGGGCTGGCCGCGCTGTGGGCCGTCGACCGGCGGGCCCACCGGCGAGTCCTGCTGCGCAACGATCAGCGGGTGCTCGAGGTCATCGGTCACCTCCTGCATCGCCTGTCCCCGGGCCGGGCCCGGCGCGAGGGTCGAGCGCACTCCGCACCTCCGGCACCACCGCACCGGGCAGGCACCCCGCCGGACCCGCACGATGTCGCCGGACCGGATCAGGAGCGCCCGGCCCGGCCGGACCCGCAGCTCCCACCCCCGGCTCCGCGGGCCAGCACACCGCCGGAGGCGGAACTCGGCGCAACAGCTCCGCAGCACACCGCGCCGACGCCGACCGGTCCACCGCACGGCACACGTCCGTCTTCGCCGCGCGAAACGGTACCGGGGGTTTCCGCGCTGCGGCGGGAGCTGGAATTCGAACTGATGGGTTCCACCCTGGGCGCGATCGACGCCGCCCACAACGAGCCGGAATGGGCGCGGGCGCACTGGACCCGGCATCAGCGCATCCGGCGGCTCGGCCACGAGGTGCTCGCGGCGACCCGGCAGGATACGGAAATCGAGCCGGTCGATTCCGCGCAGCTGGGCCGCTGGTCCCGCAGTCTCGCCGAGCTGGCATAGCCCCGTGCGGAGAGACCGCACGCACCGGCGCCCGGTTCGTCACCTGCCATACCGCGGGCCGGGCGGCCGAGGTACCCGAGATCAGCACCGGCCGATCGCCCACACCCCGGCGCGACCCACCGCGGCGGCACGGCCCGGCTGTCAGGGCACGATCGGCCGGCTCAGGATCTCCTCGACGCGCTCGGTGTCGCCCGAGATGCCGACGCCCGCTTCGTCCGTGCTCGCCCGGCCCCACAGCAGCAGCGCCAGACCTTCGGCCGGCCCCGAGACGGTGCCGGCCGTGGACTCCGATCCGCCGAGCACCCACTCGGCCGGCTCACCGAGGTCGGTGGCCACCAACCGCAGTGACGCCTCGAGCGGTTCCAGCCTGCCCATCCCCACCTGTCGCGGATAGAACAACCCCACCACCTCGTCGACCGTATCCGCCCACACCGCGGGTACGGCCCGGATCAGGCCGCGGGCCGCCTTCCCCGCGATGGCCGCCCGCAGATCGTGCCCGTGGATCAGCGTTTCGTGCACCTGCCGGCGACGCCAGAACGACGCGGGTCCCGGTGCGGTGGGCCCGGGGTGCGCCAGGATCCGGCCCTGGGCCCGCGGGGCCAGGGCCGCCAGGGTCTCACGGAGTTCGGTCGCGCAGGCGGCGTAATGGGCGGCGAGGTCGAAGGGGCCCTCCCCGAGCGGCCCGGCCTTCTCCGCGCGGGCGTTGGCGGCGGCCCAGTGATGGACGAAAGCCAGATGCTCCACGAGTTCGCGCACCGTCCAGTCACCGCAGTGCGGGATCCGCGCCGCCGGATCGGCGTCCGGTATCGACGCCAGGAACTCGCCCTGGAAATCGGCCAGCAGCAGCGGATAGTCCAGACCGGGGAGCGCGTCCATGGCGCAAAGCTACCGCGCCGTGCCGGGGTCGGCGCGGTGGAACGGCACAGGGTGGCGCAGGTCATCCGCGCGCTGCCGGACCTCCGGCCGCCGGCGTGCGCAGCAGGAACGGGAGTAGGAAATCGCGCAGCAGGGCGCGCTCCTCGTCGGCGGTCGGGGGCGGCAGGGTCAGCAGTGAGATCATCACCCGCACCGCCCATCGGCCCAGCCGGTCCGCCGCCGCCGCGGACAGATCCGGACGCAGGCGCGCGACGAACACCGCGACCAGTTCGTCGATCACCTCCGACGAATCCGACAGTCGCGCCACTATTCCCGCGTTCGCGGGTTCGAACCAGACGGCCAGGTGCGGGGTTTCACGTGCCTCGGTCAGGGTCGCGGTCATCCCGTCGAGCAGGAGTTCGGCCAGGTCCGGGCCGTCCAGCCGCCGGTCACGCCAGACCCGCGCGAGGAGCTGTGTGGCCTCCCGGCCGGCGAAGGCCACGTACAACGCCTGCCGGTTGGCGAAGTAGCGGTAGAGGGTCGCCCGGGAGCAGCCCGCCGCCTCGGCCACCTCGGCCATCCCGACGGTGCCGGCGCCCCGGTCGATGACCAGGGCACGCACCGCGTCGAGGATCCGTTCCGCGGCCAGTTCGGTCCGCCCACCGGCCAGCCAGTCCCCGGTCACCGCGCGGCTCCGGCGAACCCGCCGCCGGTCCCGAGCGTCCGGTGGACGTTCAGTTCGAGGAGGCCGTCCACGGCACCGATCCGGAGCGACCGGTCGGCACATCGATCGGTCACGCCGCGCACCGGAAGGGCACACTGGTCGGCCGCCGGACGTACGGCCCGGGCGCGTAGGTGACCGCGTCGATATCGACGTGGTAGTCCGGGAAACGCGCCAGCAGTTCCTCCAGCGCCACCCGCGCCTGCATCCGGGCCGCGGCCGCGCCCAGACAGTGATGCGGGCCGTGCCCGAAGGTCATGATGCGCTGTGGGTTCCGCTCGATATCGAGTTCGGCGGCATCGGCGCCGAAGACCCGTTCGTCGCGATTCGCCGAGCCGTACACGAGCAGCACCTTACGGCCCGCGGGGATGGTCACACCGTCCAGCTCCACCGGTCGCGTACTGGTCCGGGCCAAGCCCTGCACGGGAGAGGTGAGACGGGCGAGCTCCTCGACCGCGACCCGGATGCTCTTCGGATCGGCGGCCAGCGCCGCGCGCTGCTCCGGATAGCGCTGGAGCAGCTGCACCGCCCCGCCGAGCAGGCCGGTGGTGGTGTCGTTACCGCCGGCGACCATGGTCCAGGTGTAGGCCAGGATCTGCACCAGGCCGTCCACATCGGCGTCGTCGGCGCCGATACCGGCTCGGACGAGCAGTGACACGGTGTCGTCGCCCGGATCGGTACGCCGGCGCTTGATGAGCTCGGCGAAATATCCCAGCATCTCCATCGACGCGGCCTGCGCGTCCGCCGTGCGCTGGGTACTGGCCGCGACCACCGCGTCGGTCCAGCCGTCGAATCGGGAACGATCCTCCTCCGGCACCCCGAGATAGTGGGCGACCACCATGGTCGGCAGCGGTTTGAACACCTCGGCCACGATATCGCCGCCGCCGCGGGCGGCCAGCCGGTCCAGTCGCTCCCGGACGAACCGCCGCACCACCGGCTCCACCTCGGTGACCTGGCGCGGAGTGAAGCCGCGGGCGACCAGTTTGCGGAACTCGGTGTGCTCGGGCGGATCCTGCATCACCATCGGCGGGTTCCCGGTGAGCCCGATCTGTTCGAGTTCACCGTATTCCACCGTCAGCCCCGCCCTCGAGGAGAAGACGCCGGTATCCCGGGCGGCGGCGTAGACGTGTTCGTGGCGGGTGAGCACCCAGTAGTCGTTGTCCGGGTGGTCGGCGGGCACGACGCGGTGCACCGGGTCGTGGTCGCGCAGTGCGGCGTACATGGACCACGGCTCTCGCCAGGACTCGCCGGAGCGCAATTCGAACCGGGCTCGATCTTGATACGTATCTGCCACCATGTATCGACAGTAAGACATATTCTCATTTTTGTCTTGCATCAACCGGAACCGGTTTCCGGCGCACCCGACCCGCCCCGCGGCCCCCGGGGGTCTCGTAGGCTCGGCCCTCATGAGCGTTATCCGGTCGATCCTGCTGTTCGCCGTCGCCGCCCTCGCCGAGATCGGCGGCGCCTGGCTGGTGTGGCAGGGCGTGCGCGAACATCGCGGCCTGGCCTGGATCGGCGCGGGCGTGATCGCCCTGGGCCTGTACGGATTCGTGGCCACTCGGCAACCCGACGCGAACTTCGGCCGGATCCTCGCCGCGTACGGCGGGGTGTTCGTCGCCGGCTCGCTGCTGTGGGCCATGGCGCTCGACGGGTTCCGGCCGGACCGCTGGGATATCACCGGGGCACTGTTCTGCCTGGCCGGGGTCGCGATCATCATGTACGCACCGCGCGGCGCGGCGACCGGGTGAGCGCACCGGGCCGAACGGCCGAAAGCGTCGCGCGGGGCCCACCACCACGGCATGATTGGAATCTGCGCGAACAAAACTGTGGCCATTTCCCGAGGGCCGCCCCTAGCGTGAACGGGCCGCAGCGGCGCATCCGGCCGCGGCAGGCCGGAAACGCGTGCTGCCCGAGGCAAATTCGCTGTGTCCGGCGCGCTCGTCCCGTTCCTCTCACCTACAGGAGAACTCCGCGATGACCGAAACCACCCCGCCGGCCGATCCGTCCGCCGGTTGGAGCTTCGAGACCAAGCAGATCCACGTCGGCCAGGACCCCGACGCGAGCACCAACGCCCGGGCCCTTCCGATCTACCAGACCACCTCCTACACCTTCCGCGACACGGCACACGCCGCGGCGCTTTTCGGGCTGGCGGAGCCGGGCAATATCTACACCCGGATCATGAACCCGACCCAGGACGCGGTCGAACAGCGGATCGCGGCGCTCGAGGGCGGGGTGGCCGCGCTGCTGCTGTCCTCGGGGCAGGCGGCGGAAACCCTGGCGATCCTGAACATCGCCGGCGCCGGTGACCATATCGTCTCCAGCCCGCGGCTCTACGGCGGCACCTACAACCTGTTCCACTACACACTGCCCAAGCTGGGCATCGAGGTCTCCTTCGTCGAGGACCCCGACGATCTCGACCAGTGGCGCGCCGCGGTCCGGCCGAACACCAAGGCCTTCTACGGCGAGACGGTGTCCAACCCGCAGAACCACATCTTCGATATCCCCGGTATCGCCGAGGTCGCGCACGACGCGGGCGTGCCCCTGATCGTCGACAACACCGTCGCGACCCCGTATCTCATCCAGCCCTTGGCGCACGGCGCCGATATCGTCGTCCACTCGGCGACCAAGTACCTCGGCGGCCACGGTGCCGCGATCGCGGGCGTGATCGTCGACGGCGGCACCTTCGACTGGACGGTCCGCGGCGCCGACGGCCCCCGCTTCCCGGGCTTCACCGAGCCGGACCCGAGCTACCACGGCGCCGTGTTCGCCGACCTCGGCGCCCCGGCCTACGCGCTCAAGGCGCGGGTCCAGCTGCTGCGCGACCTCGGTACCGCGATCGCGCCGTTCAACGCGTTCCTGATCAGCCAGGGGCTGGAGACGTTGAGCCTGCGGGTGGAGCGGCACGTCCAGAACGCGCAGGCGGTCGCCGAATTCCTCACCGAGCGACCGGAAGTCACTTCGGTCTCCTACGCGGGACTGCCCTCCTCCCCGTGGTACGAGCGGGGTAAGCAGCTGGCGCCCAAGGGCACCGGCGCGGTCGTCGGCTTCGAACTGGCCGGCGGCGTCGACGCGGGTAAGAAGTTCGTGGACGCGCTGACGCTGCACAGCCATGTCGCCAATATCGGCGATGTCCGTTCGCTGGTCATCCATCCCGCCTCGACCACTCACTCCCAGCTGACCCCGGACGAGCAGCTCAGCTCGGGCGTCACCCCGGGGCTGGTGCGCCTGGCCGTGGGCATCGAGGGGATCGAGGACATCCTCGATGATCTGCGGTCCGGGTTCGCCGCCGCCGCAGAGTAATTCGCGAGACTCGGGTGCCCGGGGCCGGATCCGCCACCTGGCGGGTCCGGCCCTTCTGCTTCCCCCGGCCGCACGAACGCACCACCGATTTCCGTGCGCGCGTAACAAGTAGCGATAGCCGATCGATCTGCGAGTGATCCACACCACTTCATCGAAGGTCGAGAGGATGCTCATGAAGACACTCAGCGTGTGCGTGATCGCGGCGGTCGCGGCGGTACTGGCTGCCTGTGGTTCCTCCCAATCGGATACGGAGCCGTACACGGCTGTCGCGTCGGCGGTCCCGGTCCGGATCACCACCGTCACACTCACCGCGCCCGCACCCGCACCCGCACCACAATCGGCCGGCACCGAGACGGCGCCCTCGGTCGCGGATACCGCGACCGGCGCGACGATGCCCGCGGTCGTCTGTATGAACCTGCAGGCGGCACAGGATCTCATCCAGACGACCGGGGTCTTCTACTCCCGCAGCGAGGACGCCACCGGCCGGGGCCGGTCGCAGGTGGTGGACCGCAACTGGGTCGTGGTCGCGCAGAGACCCGAGCCCGGCACGCCGATCGGGGAAGGCGACGCGGTGCTGTCGGTGGTCAAGGTGGGCGAGCCGACCGACTGCTACTGACCGAGGCGCGCCGCGGGCCTGCCGCCTCCCGGCCGGAGGCGGCAGGCCCGCGGCGCTCCCGGCGCCGTCAGGTGGGTACGCACGGGGTGCCCGACGAATACACGTGCAGCACACACCGCACGGCCAGGATGACGGCCTGGACCAGTTCGAGTGGTTGATAGGCGAACGGGTGCATGAGCGATCCTCCGTGGTGCGTGCCGGACAGAACCGGTCGGACGGCCGTGGCGAACACATGCGCTTCCCCTACAGCCTGCGCCTTCGGCGCCGTGTCGCGGGCGGATTCGCGGATACCTGCGCTCATAGACTGCACCTACCGCCCACCTTCCCGGGTAGCGGGGATCGATCGTCCGGCGACCGGCTCGGCCACGGCAGTGCACGGCGCGGAAGACACCGGTTCTCCCGGTGGACACAACGGTGGCGACGCACCTCACAACGGGCGGGCGGCACGCGCAAGGAAGACGTCAAGGCGGGGACGCGGCCCGTAAAGGACCCGTCAACGGGCGCGGGTCCCCTACCGCGCGGCTCGTAATTTCGATCCGGTTCGGCAGCAGCGGCCGATCGGCCGCGTCACGCTGCCCAGGGTTCTCGGAACGGAGGCGTAAGTGTCGATCCTGGCCTTTCTCGTGGTCACGGTCGCGGTGTTCGGTGTGCTCGGATTCGTGCAGCGAATGGTGGAGCGCCTGTGAACATCGTCAATGCCGTCGGACTCGTCCTGGCTGTTCTGGTGACCGCGTTCCTGGTGGCCGCCCTGTTGTTTCCCGAGAGGTTCTGAGTGAGTACCACCACCGCGGGGATCCTGTTCCTCGCCGCTCTGGTGATCGCCCTGGCCGTGGTGCATGTTCCGCTCGGGGACTACATGTACCGCGTCTACACCCGAACCGGGCATTCCCGTATCGAGCGCGGTATCTACCGGATCATCGGCGCCGACCCCGACCGTGAGCAGACGTGGGGCGGCTATGCCCGCAGCGTCCTGGCCTTCTCCGCGATCAGCGTGCTCTTCCTGTTCGTCCTGCTGCTGATCCAGGACAAGCTGCCGCTGGTCCCCGCCGACCCCGGCACCCCCATGACCGCGGCACTGGCGTGGAACACCGCCGTCAGTTTCGTGACCAACACCAACTGGCAGAACTACGCGGGCGAATCCACTCTCGGCCATCTGGCCCAGGCCGGCGGCCTGTCGGTGCAGAACTTCGTCTCGGCCGCGGTCGGGATGGCCGTCGCCATGGCGTTCGTACGGGGTTTCGCGCGCTCGCGGGCCGGTGAACTGGGCAATTTCTGGGTCGATCTGGTGCGCGGCACGCTGCGTATCCTGCTCCCGATCGCGAGTGTGGCGGCCGTCGTGCTCATCGCCGGTGGTGTCATCCAGAATTTCCACCTGCACGATCAGGTCGCGACCACCCTCGGCGGCGCCGGGCAGACCCTGCCCGGCGGCCCCGTCGCCGGACAGGAGGCGATCAAGAACCTCGGCACCAACGGCGGCGGGTTCTTCAACGCCAACGCCGCGCATCCCTTCGAGAATCCGGTCGCGTGGACGAATTGGCTGGAGATCTTCCTGCTGATGGTCATCGCCTTCTCGCTGCCGCGCACCTTCGGCCGCATGGTGAACAGCCCGAAGCAAGGATTCGCCATCACCGCGGTCATGACCGTGCTGGCCCTGCTGAGCATCGGTCTGGTCAACCTCTTCCAGCTCCAGCACCACGGCACCGTGCCGGCCGCGGTCGGGGCGGCCACCGAGGGTGTCGAACAGCGCTTCGGAGTGGCGGATTCGGCGACCTTCGCCGCGGCCACCACACTGACCTCCACCGGCGCCGTCGATTCGGCGCACGATTCCTACACCGGCCTCGGCGGCATCATGCTGATGTTCGATATGCAGCTGGGCGAGGTCGCGCCCGGTGGTGTGGGGTCGGGACTGTACGGAATGCTGATCCTGGCGGTGATCACGGTGTTCGTCGCCGGATTGATGGTCGGGCGCACCCCGGAATACCTCGGTAAGAAGATCACACCCCGCGAGATCAAGCTCGCCGCCGGATATTTCCTCGTCACCCCGGTGATCGTGCTGACCGGTACCGCGACCGCCATGGCCATGCCCGGTCAGCGCGCGTCCATGCTCAATTCCGGCCCGCACGGACTGTCCGAAGTGCTCTACGCCTTCACCTCGGCCGGAAACAACAACGGCTCCGCGTTCGGCGGCCTGACCGGTAACACCGAATGGTTCAACACCGCGCTCGGCCTGGCCATGCTCTTCGGTCGCTTCCTGCCGATGATCCTGGCCCTGGCCCTGGCCGGCTCGCTCGCCCGGCAGGGCACCACCCCCGTCTCGGAGGGCACCCTGCCGACCCATCGGCCGCAGTTCGTCGGCCTCGTCGTCGGCGTGACCGTGATCCTGGTCGCCCTCACCTTCCTGCCCGCGCTGGCGCTCGGGCCACTCGCCGAAGGGCTGCACTGATGTCCACTCCCACTCTCGAACACCCCGGTGTCCCGGCCGGGCCGCGATCCGGGAAGAAACCGGTCCGCGGCGGGCTGCTGGATCCACAGATGCTGCTGGCCTCGCTACCGCAGGCGGTGCGCAAACTGGACCCGCGAACGCTGTGGCGCAATCCGGTGATGTTCATCGTGGAGATCGGCGCGGTCTGGGCGACCGTGCTGGCGATCGCCGAGCCCAGCTTCTTCGCCTGGGCGATCGTGGCCTGGCTGTGGCTGACCGTGGTGTTCGCCAATCTGGCCGAGGCCGTCGCCGAGGGCCGCGGGAAGGCGCAGGCCGACACCTTGCGCAAGGCCAAAGCCGATACCGTCGCCCGGCGGCTGCCCGACTGGTCGCCCGGCGCGGCCGGGACCGAGGAGCCGGTCCCGGCGCCGGAGCTGCGGCGCGGCGACCACGTGGTGGTGGAGGCCGGGCAGGTGATCCCGGGCGACGGGGATGTGGTCGAGGGGATCGCCTCGGTGGACGAATCGGCCATCACCGGTGAATCCGCGCCCGTGATCCGGGAATCCGGCGGTGACCGTTCGGCCGTGACCGGGGGTACCACGGTGCTGTCGGATCGCATCGTCGTCCGGATCACCCAGGAGCCCGGGCAGAGCTTCATCGACAAGATGATCGCCCTCGTGGAGGGCGCGGCCCGGCAGAAGACGCCGAACGAGATCGCGCTCAACATCCTGCTGGCGGCCCTGACCATCATCTTCGTGGTCGCGGTGGTGACCCTGCAGCCGCTGGCGATCTACTCGAGGGACAACAACCCGGGTGTGCCGGACGGCCTGGCGCTGGGCAGCTACGGGATCACCGGGATCGTGCTCGTCTCGCTGCTGGTGTGCCTGATCCCGACCACCATCGGCGCACTGCTGTCGGCGATCGGCATCGCGGGCATGGACCGGCTGGTACAGCGCAATGTGCTGGCTATGTCGGGGCGCGCGGTCGAGGCCTCCGGTGATGTGAACACGCTGCTGCTGGACAAGACCGGGACCATCACCCTCGGCAATCGGCAGGCCGCGGATTTCGTCCCGCTCACCGACGTCGCGGCCGACCGGCTGGCCGATGCCGCACAGCTGTCCAGCCTCGCCGACGAGACACCGGAGGGCCGGTCGATCGTGGTGTTCGCCAAACAGGCGTACGGACTGCGGGAACGCACCGCCGGCGAACTCACCCACGCGCACTGGGTCGCATTCAGCGCCGCGACCCGGATGTCCGGGGTGGATGTGGACGGACACCAGTTGCGCAAGGGCGCGGCCAATTCGGTCGCCGACTGGATCCGCGGCCACGGCGGCACGGTACCCACCGAACTCGGCACCATCGTGGACGGGATCTCCGCCGCGGGCGGCACTCCCCTGGTGGTCGGCGAGATCCTCGACGGCGATGCCCGGGTGCTGGGCGTCATCCACCTCAAGGACGTGGTGAAACAGGGCATGCGGGAGCGCTTCGCCGAGATGCGCCGGATGGGTATCCGCACCGTCATGATCACCGGCGACAATCCGCGCACCGCCAAGGCGATCGCGGACGAGGCCGGGGTGGACGATTTCCTGGCCGAGGCCACCCCGGAAGACAAACTCGAGCTGATCAAACGGGAGCAGGCGGGCGGCCGGCTGGTCGCCATGACCGGCGACGGGACCAACGACGCGCCCGCGCTGGCGCAGGCCGATGTCGGGGTCGCCATGAACACCGGCACCTCGGCGGCCAAAGAGGCCGGGAACATGGTGGACCTGGATTCCGATCCGACGAAACTGATCGAGATCGTGGAGATCGGCAAACAGCTGCTCATCACCCGCGGGGCCCTGACCACCTTCTCGATCGCCAACGATATCGCCAAGTATTTCGCGATCATCCCGGCGCTGTTCGTCGGCCTGTTCCCCGGACTCGACCTGCTGAACATCATGCGGCTGACCAGCCCGCAGTCGGCGATCCTGTCGGCGGTGATCTTCAACGCCCTGGTCATCGTGGCACTCATCCCGCTGGCGCTGCGCGGTGTCGGGTACACACCCGGCAGTGCGTCGAGCCTGCTGAGCCGCAACCTGTCGATCTACGGGCTCGGCGGGATCATCGCGCCGTTCCTCGGGATCAAAATCATCGACCTCTTCGTCCGATACCTCCCCGGGATGTCCTGATATGTCTCTCTCCGATCTGATCCGGCAGCATCTGGCGGCGCTGCGCGCGCTGCTGGTACTGACCCTGGTGACCGGTCTGCTCTATCCGGCCGGTGTCTGGGCGGTGGGCCAGCTTCCCGGACTGCGCGACAAGGCGAACGGTTCGATCATCGAAACCGACGGCCGTATCACCGGCAGTTCGCTGATCGGCCAGTCCTTCACCGATGCGGACGGAAAGCCGATCACCTGGTATTTCCAGAGCCGGCCCTCCGCCGCCGGCGACGGCTACGACGGGCTGGCCTCCGGCCCTGGCAATCTCGGCCCGGAGGACGTCGTCGACACCCCCGCCGATCCGGCCCTGCTCGCCTCCGGGGCCGACCCGGAAGCGGCCGGATTCGAACCCGGCCTGCTCACCCAGGTCTGCACCCGCAGTCGCGAGATCGGCGAGCGAGAGGGGGTGGACGGCGCCCGGCCGTTCTGCACTCCCGGCGGCGTGGGAGCGGTGCTCGCGGTGCTCGGGACCTTCGCCCACGACGGGACGGTCACCCCCACCCGGGTGGTCAGCGTGAACGAGCCCTGCCCGGCCGGGCGTGCCGGCTCCGGACCGGTTTTCCTGGCCGAATACCAGGGTGTGCGAGTCGAGTGCGCCCGGTACGGGGAGGACTATTCCACCGGACGGATCGTCCCCGTGGCCGGGCCCGCGCCCGCCGATCCGGCCGTCCCGGCCGACGCCGTGACCGGCAGCGGCAGTGGCCTGGACCCGCACATCTCCCCCGCCTACGCCGAGATCCAGGTGAACCGGGTCGCCGCGGCCCGCGGTGTCGACCCGGCCGCGGTCCGGGACACGGTGGCCGCGCACACCGCCGGCCGGGAACTCGGTTTCCTCGGCGAACCGCGGGTGAATGTGCTGGAACTCAATCTCGACCTCGATCGCCGTTATCCGGTTTCCGGCACCTCGGGCGGTGCCTGACCGTGCGCGGTGACATGATGCCGAAGTGAGCACCGCACACGACCGCACCCCGGGTGAGCTGCGCATCTATCTGGGCGCGGCTCCCGGGGTCGGCAAAACGTACGCGATGCTGGGCGAAGCGCACCGCCGGTTGGGGCGCGGCCAGGATGTGGTGGCCGCCATCGTCGAGACACACGGCCGTTCCCAGACCGCCGAACTGCTGGAGGGGATAGAGCAGCTGCCCCGCATCGCGATTCCCTATCGCGGGACGGTGCAGTACGAACTGGACGTGGACGCCGTGCTGGCACGCCGGCCCGAACTCGTGCTCGTCGACGAACTCGCCCACACCAACACCCCGGGCAGCCGCAACCGCAAGCGCTACGAGGACGTCCAGGAGTTGCTGGCCGCCGGGATCGATGTCGTCTCCACGGTGAACATCCAGCATCTCGAGGGCCTCAACGATGTGGTCGAGCAGATCACCGGCGTGGTCCAGCGCGAGACCGTACCGGACTCGGTGGTCCGCGCCGCCGACCAGATCGAGCTGGTGGACATCACCCCCGAGGCACTACAGCGGCGGATCAGCCGCGGCAGTGTCTACGCACCCGACAAAGCCGATGCCGCGCTCGCCCATTACTTCCGGCGCGGCAATCTCACCGCGCTGCGCGAACTGGCGCTGCTCTGGCTGGCCGACCAGGTGGACGCGGCCCTCGCGAAGTACCGCGCCGACCACCGGATCACCGACACCTGGGAGGCCCGGGAGCGGGTGGTCGTGGCGGTCACCGGCGGCCGGGAATCGGAGACGCTGGTCCGGCGGGCCGGACGGATCGCGGCCAAGTCCAGTGCCGAACTCCTCGTACTCCATGTGATCCGCGGTGACGGTCTGACCGGGGTGGCCGCGCCGCAGATGGCGGCGGTCCGGAAACTGGCCGCTCATCTGGGAGCCGAACTGCACACGGTGGTCGGCGACGAGGTACCCACGGCCCTGCTCGATTTCGCGCGCACGGTCAACGCCACCCAGCTGGTACTGGGGACCTCCCGGCGCTCCCGCTGGGCGCGGATGGTGGACGAGGGCATCGGCGCGGAGGTGGTGCAGCGCTCCGGCAAGATCGATGTGCACATGGTGACCCACGAGGCGGCGGGACGACGGCGGCGCCGGCGACGGCCCCGGCCCCGAATGCGGCGCACGGCGGCCTGGGTCGCGGCGTTCGCGGTCCCCTCGGCGATCTCGGCGCTGCTGGCGTCCTGGCTCGACCGCTATCTCGATCTGGTGAGCGAGAGCGCGCTGTACTTCGTCGCGGTACTGGCGGTCGCCCTGTTCGGCGGCGTCCTGCCGGCGATCGCCGCCGCACTGCTCGCCGGGCTGCTGCTCAATATCCTGTTCACCGATCCGCGATACAGCATCACCATTCAGGAACCGAACAATTTCCTGCCCGCGGTCCTGCTACTGGTCGTCGCGGTCGCCGTGGCGGTCCTTGTCGACACCGCGGCCCGGCGGGCCGAACAGGCCGGTCAAGCGTCCCGGGAGGCCGAACTGCTGACGCTGTTCGCCGGTTCGGTACTGCGCGGCGCCGACCTGACCGCACTGCTGGACCGGCTGCGCGGAACCTATGCGCAGCGGGCGGTGAGCCTGCGGCATCACACCGACGGGGTGATCGCCGCGGTCGGCACCGACCCACCCGAACGCGCCGACACCGCCGACACCGCGGTAGAGGTCAGCGACGGCGACTACTGGTTGCTGCTGGCCGGGCCGACCTTGCGCGCCCGGGACCGGCGCGTGCTGGAGGCGGTCGCCAACCAGGCCGTCGGGCTGGTGCAGCGGCAGCAGCTCGCCGAAGAAGCCAATCAGGCGGCCGCGCTGGCGGAGGCCGACCGCTTGCGGCGGGATCTGCTCTCGGCGGTGAGCCACGATCTGCGCACGCCGCTGTCCGCGGTCAAGGCCGCCGTGTCGAGCCTGCGCTCCGACGATGTCGAATTCTCCCCCGAGGACCGCGCGGAACTCCTGGCCACGGTGGAGGAATCGGCGGATCAGCTCACCTCACTGGTCGGCAACCTGCTCGATTCGTCCCGCCTGGCCGCCGGGGTGGTGCGGCCGCGGATGCGCCCGGTCTACCTGGACGAGGTCGTGCACCGGGCGCTGGTCAGTGTGGGGGTCAGTCCGCGCGGTGCCCGGCGCAGTTCGCTCGACAGAGTGACGGTCCGGGTGGGCGCGGTGGCCGTACACGCCGACGCCGACCTGCTGGAGCGCATCCTGGCCAATCTCATCGACAACGCGCTGCGCTACGGCGCGGAGTCCTCGGTGAAGGTGGACGCCGCCACGGCCGACGGGCGGGTGATCGTGCGGGTCGTCGACCACGGACCCGGTCTGCCGGGCGCCGATACCGAGCGGGTGTTCGATCAGTTCCAGCAGCTGGGCGACCGGGACAACACCAGCGGTCTGGGACTCGGGCTCTCGGTGGTCCGGGGATTCGCGGTCGCCATGGGCGGTGTCGTCACCGCCACCGACACCCCGGGGGGCGGACTGACGGTGACCGTCGATCTGGCGGTCGCACCCGGTAACGTCGACGAGAACTCGCCGGCGACGGAGGTGCGGTGATGAAGACTGCCCCGGAACAGGACGCCGGACCGGCGGCGGAGGCGACCGTCCTCGTGGTGGACGACGAACCGCAGATCCTGCGCGCCATGCGGATCAACCTGTCGGTGCGCGGATACGAGGTGGTCACCGCGTCCACCGGCGCGGGGGCGCTGCGCGCGGCCACCGAACGCCGGCCCGACGCGGTGGTCCTGGATCTGGGGTTGCCCGATATCGACGGGATCGAGGTGCTGGCCGGACTGCGCGGCTGGACCCGGGTGCCGGTGATCGTGCTCTCCGCCCGCACCGATTCGGCCGACAAGGTGGACGCGCTCGACGCGGGCGCCGACGACTACATCACCAAACCCTTCGGCATGGACGAGTTCCTGGCCCGATTGCGCGCTGCCCTGCGGCGCGCGGCGGCCTCGGCCGACACCGACGAACCGGTGGTGGAGACCGATTCGTTCACCGTCGACCTGTCGGCGAAGAAGGTCATCAAGGGCGGCACCGAGGTACATCTGACCCCCACCGAGTGGGGCGTGCTGGAGATGCTGGTGCGCAACCGCGGCAAATTGGTCGGCCGCACCGAACTGCTGCGCGAGGTGTGGGGGCCGGCCTATCAGACCGAAACCCACTATCTCCGCGTCTACATGGCGCAGTTGCGGCGCAAACTCGAGGACGACCCGTCCCATCCGCGGCATCTGCTGACCGAACCGGGTATGGGCCACCGGTTCCGGCAGTAGCGCCTGCTCACCGCTCAGCGGGTCGCCGCGTCGCCACGGCCGGATCTCGACCGCGCCAGGAGATCACCCGGGTGTGGGATGCCCGGGCCGGCGCGTCCGGTGCCCGGGCACACCGCGCGGTCAGGGCGTGACGATCGGGAACTGCGGATCCGGAGCGTCCAGCAACCCGATGAACGTATCGAGCAGGCTCCGGTCACCGGTGATCGTCACGCCGTCGAAACCTCGACCGCTCACCGCTTTCAACAGCTGTTCCTTGGTGAGCGTCAGCGTGAGGTCCGCGGGCCCGACGGCCGGCGCATCGGGTGTCGGGGCACGATGGGTGAGCGCGCCGTGGGACAGAGTGATGCGGTGGACGGCGTCCTCGTCGGTCAGTTCCCAGTCCATGGTGAAGGCGGTCGCGGCGGCACGCGGGCCGTCGACCCGGACCGCGAGGGAGTCGATGATCATCTCCAGCGTCAGCGCCGTCATCATCTCCGGACTCGCCGATTGGATCGGGGTCGGCGTCGGGCCCTTTCGCAGTTCCTGGGCACCGGTCAGATAGAAGTTGCGCCAGGTGCCGTTCTCGGCGCCGTGCCCGAGCCGGTCGTAGACCTGGGCCAGGGCCTCCTTGGCTCCCTCGTGGCCGGGTTCGGCGAACACCGCGTGGTTGAGCAGGGTCGCCGCGAATCGGAGGTCTCCGGCCTCGGCGTATTCGCGTCCCTTGGCGACGGTCGCCTCGATGCCGCCGTAGTCGGCCACATACCGCTGCGCCATCGCGACGGGCGGATGCTCCCACAGATGCGCCGGATTGCCGTCGTACCAGCCCATGTACCTCTGGTAGATCGCTTTGACGTTGTGGCTGGTGGAGCCGTAGTACCCGCGGTTGGCCCACACCTTCTCGAGGGCGGGCGGGAATTCGAACCGTTCAGCGATCTCCGGCCCGGTGTAGCCCGCGTTGGTCAGGCGCAGCGTCTGATCGTGGAGGTAGGCGTACATATCGCGCTGGTTCGCCAGCCACGCGGTCCAGTGCTCCCGGCCCCAGGTGGGCCAGTGGTGCGAGGCGAACGCCACATCGGCCCGGTCGCCGAACCGGGCGATGGCCTCGTCGAGATACTGTGCCCAGACCCGGGAGTCGCGGACCACCGCGCCGCGCAGGGTCAGCACATTGTGCATATTGTGGGTCGCGTTCTCCGCCATACAGAGTGCGCGCCGATCGGGGAACAGGAAGTTCATCTCGGCCGGGGCCTCGGTGCCCGGAGTCAGCTGGAACACCATCCGGACACCGTCGATCTCCTCTTCCTGCCCGGTGTGCGTGATGTCGACGGTGGGCGGGATCAGGGTGATGGTCCCGGTGGAGGTCGTCATCCCCAGGCCGGCCCCGATCTGACCGTCGGGCGCCTTCGGGAGCACCGCCCCGTACATGAAGACGGCCCGGCGGTTCATGGCGTTACCGGCGTAGACGTTCTCGCTCACCGCGTGTTCCAGGAATCCGGCGGGCGCCAGGATCGGCACCGGCGGATGACCGGCCGGCACCGCTGCCCGCGCCCCCGCGAAATGGTCCGCGTGCGAATGGGTGTAGATCATGCCGGTGACCGGCCGGTCGCCGCGTTGCGCGCGATACAGGGCCAGGCCCGCGGCCGCGGTCTCCTCCGACAGCAAGGGATCGATCACGATGACGCCCTCGCGCCCTTCGACCAGCGTCATATTCGACAGGTCCAGATTGCGGACCTGGTAGATACCCTCGGTCACCTCGAACAGCCCCTGTTTGCTGCACAGCTGCCCCTGCCGCCACAGGCTGGGATGCGCGGTGTCCGGGCAATCGCCGTCGAGGAATTCGTAGGCGCCGATATCGTAGACCACCGAGCCGTCAGCGGCCGTCACCACCGGCGGATCGAGTTCGGCCATGAACCCGCGCGTCGCGTTGCCGAAGTCGGCGGTGTCGTCGAAGTCCAGTTCCGTGGTCATCGTTACCTCGCGATCTGTCGGCTGGCTCTCGGGTAGCGACGCGGCCGCGTTCCGCCGGGCCGCCGCGCGGCCGGGTCCGCGCTCGAACAGCGATGTCGGCGCACCGGGATACCCACGCTAGGACCCGCGCCCACCCGCCGGATCACCTACCACGGGTGAACTGCCCGCTCGGCTCGTATGCCGGGCCGCGCGACCGGGGCGGGAGTGGGCGAGCGGGCCCGGCGGTCGCACTCGATGCGACAGGCCGGATACCGACGGGCGTATCCGGCCGCACGACGACACGTGGCGAACCCGCGGGCCGCGCCACCGCGTGCGGCGAACGTCGACCGGCGGCGGTCCCGGGTCATCCTCGGCGGGTGATGCCCGCGGGCCGGCCGCGACGCAGACTGCACAGTGTCGCGACCGACTTCCCACGGAGGATGTGATGACCGACCGAGCACGTGAACCGAAGCCGTCACTGCTGTCCCGGATCACCGTGAACCAGTGGCTGGCCCTGGTGCTGACCGTCGTCGCCGTGATCTTCGTCGTCGAGAACCGCGACCATGTGGAGATACATTTCCTGCCGATCACCGTCACCTCGCCGATGTGGCTGATCCTGCTGGTCATGTTCCTGATCGGGCTGGTGGCCGGACTGCTGATCCGTCGGCGCGGCGGGCGCTGACACCCCGACGCGGCCTCACCGCTCCTTGTCCGGGGGCTCATGGCGGGGTCGTGGCTCCGCCGCCACGGCCGCCGCGACGGTGGGGTACACGGGGATCCGCTGGGTGCCCGGTTCCGCGGCCTCGAGTTCGTCGCCGAACTGGCCGATGGAGTGCGCGATCCGGAAGTCCACGCCGCGCCGGGCGAGCGTATCGCGCAGGTCGACCAGCATGGCCGCGGCGGTCACATCGATCACGGGTGAGGTTTCGGCATCCAGGACCACCAGGCGAGTCCGCTTGTCGCACAGCTGTCGCACGCGTCGGCGGACGAAGTCGGCGTTGACGAAGTACAGCCCCGATTCCACGCGGATCACCAGCAGCTCCGGGCGCGGAGTGAGATCGGGGTGGCGGGCCACGTCCAGCCACAGTGGGCCGCGCGGGGCCAGCGCCGCGATATGGGGCTGGGAGGTGCGGTAGACCAGCAGCACCATGGCGAGGCCGATACCGATGAGCAGCCCGGGCAGCGTGCCGAAGAGCAGAACGCCCAGTAGCGCGCCCACCGCCGCGAGGAAATCGGCGCGGGCGGCGGCCCCGTAGATCCCGCCCAGCCATTCGGTCCACACCCGGTACAGGCGGCGCAGCGCCGCGATATCGACCAGTTCGACCACCGCCGCGATCACCACGGCGGCCAGGGTCGCTTCGGGCAACTGTTCGAACAGTCCGGTGAGGAAGAGCAGGGTGAGCACGGTCAGCGCCGCCACCACCAGGCCGCTCAGCTGTGTTTTCGCCCCGGCCGAACCGTTGACCGCGGTTTTGGAGAGACTGCCGTTCACCACCATCCCGGAGCAGAATCCGGCCCCCAGGTTGGCCGCGCCCAGCCCGAGAAGTTCCCGGTTCGGCTCCACCTCGTATCCGGCCTTCGCCGCATAGGTCTTGGCCGCGCCCAAACCTTCGGCGAACCCGATGAGCAGCACTCCGACGGCGGGGCCGAGCAGGTCGACATAGTCCCGCAGCGCCGGACCGGCGGGCAGACCGGGTGTCGGCATACCGGATTCGATGGGCCCCACGATCTCCACGCCCTTGTCCTCCAGGTCCAGCAGGGCCACCAGCAGGATCCCGCCGAGCACGGCGAGCAGCGACCCGGGAACCAGTGGCAACCAGCGCCGCACCCCGAGCACGAGCGCCAGGCTCGAGACGCCGATCAGCAGTGTGCGCCATTCGGTGTCGCCGAGATGGGTCAGCACGCCCCAGGCCTGGTCGAAGAAATCGCCGTCGTGCTTGCCGATACCGAGCAGCTTCGGCACCTGGCCGACAATGATGACCAGCGCCAGTCCGATGATGAACCCTTTGAGGACCGGTTCGGAGATGAACGACGCGACGAACCCGAGCCGCAGGAGCCCGGCCAGCAATCCGGCCACCCCGGTAGCGATCGCCAGCGCTGCCGTGAGCGCCAGGTAGCGGCCGCCGTCGGCACCGGCGAGCGGAGTGACGAGCGCGGCCGAGAGAGCCGCCGTGGCCGACATGGGTCCGACGACGAGGTGGCGCGAGCTGCCGGCCGATGCGTAGAGGACCAGTGACGGGACCGCGGCGTAGAGCCCGACCACGGGCGGCACTCCGGCGATGGTGGCGTAGGCCAGCGCCTCGGGCACCAGCACCGCCCAGACGGTGAGACCCGCGATCAGATCCGGCCGCAGCCACACCCGCCGATACCCGTGCAGCGAGGAGAACAGCGCGCCGGCCACTCCGGCGCGTCCGGATTCCGAAGCCGCCGAATCCGTCACAGGCCACCGATCCCCTTGCCCAGGACGACGGCGCCCATCACCAGCAGCATCATCGCCATGACCACATGGTTGTTGGCCTCCAGCCAGGCCCGGCTGCGGTCCAGCACACCGCGCAGCCGATCCGCCGCGACGGCGTACCCGGCCACGACGCCGAGGACACTGGCCGCGGCGAGCACCGTGAACACGACCACGGCCACGATCTGGACGCCCATCGCCGACCCGCTCGCCCCCACCGCCACCCCGGCCGACACACACAGCAGCAGATTCTTCGGATTGACCGCCGCGAGAGCGGCGCCGAGCAGAACGGCTTTCCCGGCGGTCAGGGAATCGACACTCCGCATCCACCCGGGTGGGGCGGTATCCGCGCGGCGTCGCCACTGTACGAGCGCCACCGCCAGCAACAGCAGTCCCAGCACGATCCGCGCCCACGCCGCCCCCGCACCGGGCGCGGCGTCGGCGGACAGCCCGATCGCGGCGGCGAGCACGGCGAAGACGACGGTGGCGAGCAGGATGCCGCCGGTCCAGCCGGTGGCGAAACCGGCCGTCGCGGCGGACGCGTTCTTCGACAGGATCATCAAGATGGCGACCACGATCGGAATCGGTGAGATCGCCACCCCCACCGCCAACGGAAGCAGATCACCCAGGACCACCACGCGCGGGTCTCAGGTCTGCTGCGGCCGCCAGGTCGCGATCGCCCAGATCACGACGATATTGAGAGCGATGATCAGGACCGACCACCACGGGTAGTAGGGCAACCACAGGAAATTCGCCAGAATCGACAACGCGGCGATACCTATCGCCAGGCCGCGACCCCACGCCGTCCCGGTGAGCAGGCCGAGCGCGCTGATGATCAGCACGATGCCGAGGACGAGATGAATCCAGCCCCAGGTCGTGACGTCGAATTCGTAGGCGTAGTTCACGCCGACGACGAACAGTTCATCCTCGGCGACGGCGGCGATTCCTTCCAGTACCGACAGCGCGCCGACGGTCAGCAGCAGAATCGCCGCGGCGATCGAGGTACCGGCCGCGACGCCCTGCCGTACCGGGGACCGGCCCGAGGTGCTCGCCATCGGCTCCTGTGCAGTAGTCATCTCCACTCCTTCCGAGCGCAGGTGTGCGTCGACTCTCGCGTGGGCGCGAAAGGTTCACCTCACCCGTCGCGGGTGAAACCGGTTCACGCCGCCGGGCCGGCGGCCGGCGCCTCGTCGTCGGGTTCGGTGCCGGGGGGCGCCCGGTCACTGATGAGTACGTCCATCCACCGGGTCGACGGATCGATATCGAACAGCAGCGCCTTGGCCAGCAGCGTGAGCGGAATGGCCAGCAGTGCCCCCAGCGCGCCCAGCACCCAGGACCAGAACACCAGGGAGAGGAAGGTGACCGTGACACTCAGGCCGACCGCGTCACCCACGAACTTCGGCTGGATCACCGACTGCACCACCACGTTGAACACGCAGTAGAGCACGATCACCCACACCATCCGTGTGAAACCACCGTCGAGCAGGGCCAGCAGCGCGGGTGGGATGAGCCCGATCACGAAACCGATGTTGGGGATGTAGTTGGTGATGAACGACAGCAGTCCCCACAGCACCGGGAACGGGACCGCGAGCAACCACAGCGCCACACCGTCGAGCACTGCCACGATGAGCCCGAATACCGTCGAGACGATCAGGTATTTGCGGGTACCGGCGGCGAAGGTGCTCAGCACGTGCGAGATATCCGGCCGCATCCCGGCCACCACGGTCATCCGGCGCCCGATGGTCATCCCGTCGAATGCCATGAACAGCAAGAGGGCCAGCACGAACAGCAGATTGGAGAAGACGCCGGCGAGTTCGCGCAGCGCGCCCTCGAGCACCTCGACCAGTTTGCCGAAATCGAAACCGCTCAACGCCTGCTGGATCCGGTCCTGGTCCACATCGAACCGTTCCAGCAGTGCGCGGACCTGGTCGAACAACGCGGAGAACTGATCGGAATAGTCCGGGAGCGCGGTCGCGAGCTGGGCGGCCGACAACGCCATCGCGGCGACCAGCCCCAGGAGCACCAGATACACGACCGCCAGGGCCGCGAGCATTCCCACCCAGGCCGGAGCGCCGCGGCGTTGGAGCCGGGTCTGGATGGGCTGCGCCGCGATGGCGAACATCAACGCCAGGAACACGGGGCCGAGCACACCGGAGAACGCCTTCGCACCGGTGACTGCCACCACCGTGGCCGCCGCGACGAGCAGCACGATCAGGCCGCGGGGTATCGCCCACTGCCCCGCCGCGCCCGCCGGCGTCCGCCCGGCGTCTTCCCGCGCCACCGCGCCCTCCGGGGCCGGCCCCGGCCCCTCCGGTTCCGCGGCCTCCCGGCCCGGCCGGGTGTCCTTCGATACGGGATCGCCGGAGCCCGGGACCGGTCCGGTCACGACATGGCCTTGGCCTTGAGCCGTTCGAATTCGCTCTCGGTGATCGTGCCCTCGGCCAGCAGCCGCTTCGCCTCGGCGATCTGGGCGGCCGGACTGGTCCCGGCGGTCTGCTGGATGTACTTCTTCTGCGCCGCCTCGACCTGTTCGGCTTCCACAGCCGCGCGTTCGGTCATGCCCCGGCCGCGCACGATCAGGTAGACCAGCGAGGCCAGCAGCGGCAGCACGATCAGCAGCACCACCCAGATGGCCTTGAGCCAGCCCGGGGTCTGCTTGTCCCGGAACAGGTCACCGATGATGTAGAAGAGCAGCAGCAGATAGGCGACGAACGCGAAACTCACCACGATCAACCAGAGCACTTCCCAGAAGGACATGGCCCACCTCGTTCGCTTGCGGATACAGGAGTCCCCGGTGCCGGCGACCCGTCCACGCTAGGGCTGCCGCCGGGCCACCCGGCTCACCCGATGCGGATGATTTCACCCGGATACGCCCTGGTAACAGGTTGGTTCACGACCCGCTGGAAGCCCTCGCGGCTCCGGTAGGCTGCGGCCGAGTGCGTGCTAGTGCTGTTTCGGACGACGTCTTCGGGAGGCACCGTGACCACTTCGCCAACACTGGATCTGACGGGCCGCTCGGTATCGCGGGCCCGGGCCCGGTCACCCATCCCGGTGTTCCCCTTCACTCCCGTGTCCCGGCCACGATTGCACGCGGCGCTGGACACGGTGGCCGATGGCGGCAACGGCGGGATCCTGCTGGTGTGCGGCGCGGTGGGGATCGGCAAAACCGTGGCCGTCGCCGACTGGTCCGCCCGACGACTGTCGCGCACCCATCACGACACGCGGGTCGCTTGGGTCACGGTCGGCGAGCAGACCGGGCTGTGGGCGGAGCTGCGGTCCCGCCTGGGCAGTTCCGGGCCGGGCGCCGGACAGCCCGCGGCGGGGGTCGGTGAGGCCGAGGCGGTGATCGCCGCGCTCGCCGACGATTCCACGCCCACCGTCCTGGTGATCGACGACGCCCACCTGATCACCGACCCGCTCGCACTGGCCGGGCTCGAATACTTCCTGCAGTACGCGCCACCGACGGTGACGACCGTGGTGTGCGCCCGCTTCGAGCCACCGATCCGGTGGCACCTGCTGGAACTGCACTCCCGGCTGACCCGGTGGAGCGGACCGGACCTGGCATTGTCGCCGGAGGAGGCCGCCGGTCTGTGTGCCGAACACGGTTGCGCACTGGACCCGGAGTCATTGGGCATGCTGATGTCGCTCACCCAGGGCTGGGCCGCACTGGTCCGGATCGCGGCGATCTATCTGGCCGCCCACGACGGCGCGCACCGCGACGCCCTGACCGCGCTCGCCCGGCCGCCGCACGCGTTCGCCGACCTGCTGGTGGGCGAGCTCATCGACACCCTCTCTCCCGCGCTGCGCCAGTTCCTGACCTGCACCAGCATCGTAGAGGAGTTCACCGAGGAACTCGCCGACGCCATGGTCGGTGGCGGTGCCGCCCATCTGCTCTACGAACTGAACCGGATCAACTTCCCGATGACCTCGCTGACCCGGGGCGGCAAGGTCTGGCACACCTACCATCCGATGTTGCGCGCGTACTTCCGCGCCGAGGCGAACCGGCTCGGCACCGACCTGTGCTCGGATCTGCGGCTGCGCGCCGCGCGTCAGCTGATGTCGGCCGGGGAACTGCGCGCCGCGCTGCCCCATCTGCTCACGGTGGCCGATCACCGGCCGCTGGCCGGCTTCCTCGCCGAGCACGCGCTGGCGCTGGTGTTCGCCGGCGACGGTGCGGCACTGTTCGATTCGCTGGCCGATACCGCCCCCGATGTCCTGGCCGACCCGTATCTGCGGTTGTTGCAGGTCACCGATGCGCTGTTGCACGGGGACAGCGGTTCGGCGCAGGCCTACCGCGACAGCGCCCGGCTGCTCGCCGACGACGATCCGCTCTCGCTGGCGGGACCGTACCGACTCGAGGCGCTGACCACCGCGGTGGACGCGGAACTGGCGGTGGCCACGGGCAGCGCCACCGAAACCGGTGTGTTCCCCGACCGGATGCCGCCCGCCGACCGGCCCGATCTCGACGGCTACCTCGCGGTGACCACGGGGACGGCGCTGGCGTTACGCGGCGAACTGGCTCGCGGCGAGGAACGGTTACGGATCGCGCTGAGCCGCACCCGGTCCCGCTGCCATCCCCGGCTCCGGCTCATCGCGGTGACCCGGCTCGCGGTCACCGCGGGCCTGGCCGGATCGATCACGACCATGCGCCAGCGCGCCGAACGGGCCTGCGCCATCGCCCGCGATCACGATCTGCTGGACCTGCCGGAAACCGTGCACGCCACCGCTCTGGAGGCATACGGCGCCTACCTGCAGGGCCTCGAGCCGCAGCCCGGGCACATCCGGATCCTGTGCGCCGAGCACATCCGGCGCGACGGTACGCCGGGGCCGGTGGCCGGCTGGCTCCCGCATGTGGTGGGCAGTCTGCTGGACTGCCGGCATTCGGCCGACCGCGGCGCCGCGGCGGAACGGCTGCGCCGCAGTATCGGCCGGTTGCTCGACGCCGATCCGCCGCCCGCGCTGAGCGGGGGCCTGGTCGCGGCCGCTGTGTGGGCACTGCTGGAGGCAGGGGAAATCGCCACCGCGCAACATCTCACCGAGCGTGCGCGCACGGTGCTGGGCCGCACCCCCGATACCGTGCTGTCCGGCGCCGCCCTCACCGCGGCCTCCGGTAACCATCACGGTGTCGTGCTGCAGGTCGAGCCGCTGCTGACGGCCACCCCGAACCTGCATCCGGTCACCCAGCTGACCGGCTGGCTGCTCTACGCCCGCGCCCACCACCAGCTGGGCAATGATTCCAAGACCCGCGAAGCCGTGGACAACGGCCTGTGCATCGCCGCCACCCACCGGATCACCCGGCCGTTCTTCGATGTGCCGGGCACCATCGAACTCCTCGACTACTACGCGGGCTGCTTCGGACATCGCAGCGCGTTCGCCGATTCGGTACGCGCCGGCCATCAGGCCCGCCGGCGAGCCGATCACCCCGCGCTCACCGCGACGGAGCTGACGATCCTGCGCCAGCTGCCCTCCGGCCGGACCACCCAGCACATCGCCGACGATCTCGGCGTTTCCATCAACACCGTGAAAACCCATATGCGCGGGATCTACGCCAAACTCGGCACCAACTCCCGGATGGAAACCCTGCAGGAGGCGCGCCGCACCGGCCTGCTCTGACCCGGGCCGGGTTCACCCGGTGCGGACGATGCGCCGCGCACGCGGCCGGCGCACACTCGAATGCGCTGCGACGGCACCGCCGTCGAACCGGTCCGGAAGTCAGGAGACGGCGATGCGATACCAGTTCACCATCGACGGCGAACTCTCCGAACGCGCGCTGGCCGCCTTCCCGGAACTCGACGGCGACCGGGACCACGGCACCACGGTGCTGTCGGGGGCGGTCACCGATCCGACCGGGGTGCGCGCCGTCCTGGCCCGGATCGACAATCTCGGGCTCACCGTGCTCGAGATGCGCCGGCTCCCGGACTGAGGGCCGGTCGACCGGCGTCCGGGCGACTGCCGACCGACCCCGGTCGGCCGGCGAGACAGCGCGGAGTAACGCAGTGCTCGCGCACTATCCGATGCCCGGGGCCGACCGGAACTGCCGCCATCCGGCGCGCACAGGACCGATATGACCCACTGGCCCGAGATCCGGTCGCACGGCCCGGCTCGGATTTGCCGCCCGCCAGGGATGCTCGGCACCGTGAACACACCCACCACCTCGCTCCCCGGCGGTACCCGGGCTCTGGGCGACTCCACCGTCACCCGGTTCGGTTACGGCGCGATGCAACTCGCGGGACCCGGGGTGATGGGACCGCCCGCCGACCGCGACCAAGCCCTGGCCGTCCTGCGGGAGGCCGTCGACCTCGGCATCACCCATATCGACACCAGCGACGCCTACGGGCCCTACCTCACCAACGAGCTGATCCGCGAAGCACTGCACCCCTACCCGGAGTCGCTGTTCCTCGCGACCGAGGTCGGCGCCGACCGTGACGCCCGAGGCGGCTGGCCCCGGCCCGGGTCGCTCGCCGAGGCATTCGGCACCCTCACCGAGCTCCAGCGGGAGGGCCTGATCCGTCACCTCGGGGTCAGCAATGCCACCGCGGAACAGATCGCCGAAGCGCGAACCATCGCTCCGATCGTCTGCGTACAGAACATGTACAACCTCGCCCACCGCCACGACGACGACCTCATCGACCGCCTCGCCGCCGACGATATCGCCTATGTGCCGTTCTTCCCGCTCGGCGGCTTCACACCACTGCAATCCGGAACGCTGTCGAGGGTCGCCGCCGGCTGGGAGCCACACCGATGTCCGTCGCGCTGGCCTGGTTGCTGCAACGCTCACCGAATATCCTGCTCATACCCGGTACCTCGTCGACCAGGCATCTGCGCGAGAACATCACCGGCGCGGGCCTCGTCCTCTCCGCCGAAGACGTGGCCGAACTGGACAGCATCGGCCGCTGAACGACGCGCCCGCGCTCCCGGAACAACGACCCGCCGGATTACGGCCACCGGCCGCCACCACCGACACCGACACGGTGGGGCGAATCGGCATCACGCGGCACGGGACGACCGGACGACCACCACCACGGCGGACCCGGACGCCGATCACGGCCGCAGGACACCGCACCCGGGGGTGGCCCGGTCGGGGCGCGGGCACTCACCACACGTCAGTACGGGGCGGCCCGCCCGGCCCAGCGTGGGGCGAGGTCACCGCCCGAACCGCGTGGGAACGAGATCCGCTGCGGGTCGCCATCGGAGGTGAAGCGGGATCCGGGGTTCGCGGCGAGTTCGTCGAGCCAGTAGGCGGAGTCGAACGGCACCCGCCCGAGACCGGACCGGATCCGCGGCACGGCGGCGGGGTCCACCGCACCGAACGGCGAAGGCGCGGGGTTCGCACCGACCAACATCACGGCCTCGAACCGGTAACCGAAACCGCCCCAGCTCCCCGTGAGAGCGAGAGCGGGGTCGGCCGGGGACGAGCCCAGCGGCAGGGCCATGGTGCGCACCGCGGTGCCCGGGGCGGCGGCGCCGATCGTCCGCACGTTCTGCGCCAGTTCCCGCTGCACACCCGCGGCGTCCAGCGAGCCCAGGTCCTGGTGGGTCGCGGTGTGCGCACCGATCTCGTAGCCGTGCGCGGCCAGCCAGGGCAGGGCGCGTGGATCGCCGCCGAAGGGGTCGTCGGTGACGTAGAAGGTGGCGCGGGCGGGGAAGTCCGGATGCCGGGCCGCGAATTCCTCCAGGACGGCCACCGCGCAGTCGGGAGCGGGCACGCCGTCGGCGGTGAACCGCAACTGGCTGGTGGTGGAGTCGTCGAAGGTGAGCACCACGGGATGGGTTCCCGCCGGGATGTCCACGGTTCCCGCGGCGTACTGCGCGGCGGTGATCGGCCGGTAGCCTTCCCGGTACAGCCGGTCGAGTTCGGCGCGGAACTCGGCCGGCGTCTGGTCGTATTCGCCGCCCGGCCGGGGCGAGAGCTGGTGATACATCAGGATCGGCACCATCCCGAGTTCGTCGGCCCCGACGGCGGCCGGGTCCGGCGGGGGCGGGGTGGTGACCGCCGGCGGCGGAGGAGTCGCCGGTGTGGTCTGCGGCGGCCGGGCAGCGGGTGTTCCCCCGCAGGCCGCGGCCGCCGCGCACACCACCGCCGTCACGACCGCCCGCACAACTGCTCCCGGGAACCGCACCATCGCCCGAATGTTACGTGCCGACAACGATTTACGTTCCGTCTCCGGGAAAGAGATTGAGCGGGGCGCGATCTGTCCATATTGACGGGACAGGTGTTCGTGGGAGTTGATGCGTTGTGCTCATGCGGTTCCGGACCGCCGATCGTCGGCGATTGGTGGTCTCGGCCTTCGGTATTGTCCTTGCGGTCGTGCTGGTCGTGGTCGGCGTCGGAGCCGGCCGCTCACCGGCACCCGCACTACCGCTGAGCGGCCTACCGCCGGGTCCGGTCGGTGCCGCCGCCCTGGCAGATCTGGTACTGCGGGTGGACGCCACCGGGTACGACCCGCGGGCGGTGGAACTCGCCGTGGACGGCGGGACGGTCACCGGCCGGGTGGAGGGCGAGACGGTGCTCTACCACCCGGAGGGCCTGTCCGACGGCGCGCACACCTTCACCGCACGGATCCCGGCCGGTGGTCCACTCGGATGGCTACGCGCCGAACCCGCCGCGTCGGCGACGTTCACCGTCGACACCACCGCCCCGGCACTGGAGGTGGTACCGCCACCGGCCGTGGGTTCCTACCGCGATCCCGTCACGGTGCGCGGGCGGGCGCCCGACGCCGTGCGCGTCTCGATCGGCACGCAGCAGGTCACCCCCGGGCCCGACGGCAGCTTCGAGACCGAGCTGCCGCATCATCCCTCCGGTGCCGCGGTGGTCGCCGTGGACGCGGCGGGTAACGAGACGAGCCGGCCGCTGGCCGCGGGTATCGATCTGCCGCGGATGCGCGCGGTGCACGTCACCGCCCACGCCTGGTCGCACGACGGGATGCGCGAATCGGTGCTGGACCTGGCCCGGCAGGGCCGGATCGACACCGTTCAGCTCGATATCAAGGACGAGGACGGTGTCGTCGGCTACGACTCACAGGTCCCGCTGGCCCGCAGTACCGGAGCGGCCACCCCGATCTACCGGGCCCGCGACGCGCTGCGGCAGCTGCACGGGATGGGAGTGCAGGTGGTCGGGCGGATCGTGGCCTTCCGCGATCCCGCCCTGGCCGGCTGGGCCTGGCACAATCAGCGGCCCGACTGGGTCGTCCAGAACCCGGCGGGTCAGCCCTATTCCAGCCATTACGGCGCCATCGCGTTCACCAATTTCGCCCACCCCGAGGTGCGGGCCTACAATATCGCGCTCGCCGTCGAGGCCGCCGAGCTGGGCTTCGACGGGGTCATGTACGACTACGTCCGCCGGCCCGACGGCAGCCTCTCGAGTATGAAGTTCCCCGGGCTCACCGGGCCGGCGACCCACGCCGTCGCCGGATTCCTGGGGCAGGCCCGGGAACCGGTACACACCGCCGGTGCCCATCTCAGCGCGGCGGTCTACGGTATCGCCGCCTCCCGGCCCGATCAGATCGCCCAGGACATCCCGCTCATCGCGGAGCAGGTGGACTTCGTGGCGCCGATGATCTACCCCTCGCACTGGAACACCGGGGAGTACGGAGTCGCCGATCCGAACAACCAGCCCTACGACATCGTGGCGGCCGCGCTCCGGGACTTCCAAGCCGTGACAAAGGGCACGAACGCGACGGTGATTCCGTGGCTGCAGGACTTCAGCCTCGGGGCCGACTACGGAGATGCCCAGGTCAGAGCACAGATCGATGCGACCTACCGGACCGGTATCGACAGTTTCTTCCTGTGGAGTCCGTCGGTGTCCTATCACCAGGGGGCACTGGACCCGAAGTGAGACCGTAACGCCGCGCACCCGGGCCGCGACTTCTCCGGTGACGCAATGGCCCGTCGGGGGGCCTGTCCGTCCATTTACCAGCAGTCGAATGGAGCTCGGGACATGGCTTTCCGAAGTGATCACCTGGTGCGCGCTCGCACCTACCTGACGCAGCACCGGCTCGCCGCGGCGATCGCGGCCCCCGCCGGTCTCGGCGTGGCGGCGGCGGTGGCGGCGGCCTACTCGGTGACCGCACCGGCCCAGCACGCCGATACCCAGCTGAAGGCGTCGGTCACCGAATGCCACGACATGGTCACCATCTCGGTCGCCGGACGCGGCGACACACCGGCCGCGGGCACCACGAAACTGCTGGTGGACGCCAATGGCAACCCGCTGCCCGCCGCGCTGTCCGGCGACCACAGCAGCGAATGGGTCGACCCGGTGGTCAACGCGCCCGCCGATGATGTGGACCCCGGTTCGTATGCCGCCGTCTACATCGCCTACCCCGCGAACATGGCCACCTACGAGGACGCCGTCACCACCGGCGTCGCCAACACTCAGCAGGTGATGCGGGAGATCGCCCAGGCCTGCCCGGATACCCGGTTCGCGATCGTCGGGTACAGCGAGGGCGCCGACGTGGTCCGGCGGGTGGCGATGGAGGTCGGGCACCAGGAGCAGCAGGACGGCGGCTATGCCATCGTCGACCCCGCCAAGGTCACCGGTGTGGTCATCCTCGCCGACTCCGGCCGCTCGGCGGGCGACGGCCCGTTCCCCGGCGCCCAGAACCCGCATGGCAACCCGGACAACTTCGATCAGCTCTACCAGAACGGCGGCAAACCGGTCCCCGGTCAGGGCGCGGTGGCCGGGACCAGCGGCGATTTCGGCGCGCTGAACGGCAAGATCGCCTCCTTCTGCTCCGACGGCGACCTCACCTGCGCGGCGCCGGACAATATCGCGCTGCTGCAACTGGTGGTCAATGTGGCCCGGCAGATGAACGTCGACGCCCTCGAACGTGAGGGCCTCACACCCGCCACCGGGCAGGATGTCGCGGTCGTCCTCAGCCGGGTCGCGCTGCTGGCACTGGCCGATATCCAGTCGCAGCCCAACTGGATGGCCGGCGACGAGACGTTCCTCGAAGTGTTGCTGCGCGTGTCGGACCCGGCCTACGAACCCGGGAAGACCACCACGCCGACGCCGGCGGACTCCATCTCGACCGACCAGCTGTCCCCGCTGGCCTACCTGCCGCAAAAGGTTCTCAACGAGATCGTCGGCCTGATCGTCACCAACCAGAACACCCTCCCGGTGATCCTGTCCGACCCCTATGCCCTCACCCTCGGACCCAACGCCAGCGGTCACCACTTCGACTACTGGCGCGACGCCGACCCGGGGAACGGCAAAACGCTCACCTCCGCCGAATACGCGGCGGCCTGGCTCACCCATCTGGCGAAGCAGGCGCAGGCCGGCGAACCGCTGGACACGAAGTCGGCCCCGACTGCCGAGGACCTCGACGACGCCTACCGGGCGGCGGCGGAGACCACGACCGAGCCCACGACCAGCGCGGCGGCCACCAGCACCACGGCCGCGCCGACGACGACCGGCACCGCCCCGACGACGACCGGCACCACTCCGGCGGCCACCGGCACCACCTCGGTGACCACACAGCCGGGGACCGGCACCCCGACCACGACCGGCCCGACGACCACGACCGATCCCACGACCGCGGCGCCGTCGACCACCGAAACCACCACGGAGCAGCCGACCACCACGACGGAGGCGCCGGAGACCGGCACCGTCGTGGCCACTCCCGAAGCGACGACTCCGCCGGTGGCCACGACCCGTCCCGCTCCCCCGCAGGTCGCGGTGAACAGCAGCTCGGAGACGCCCCAGCCGGGCACGACCCCGCAGCAGACCACCACCACGGCGGTCGCGCCGACGCCCTGACCCGCCGGCGCACGAGTGCCGACACCCGTGCGCTCGCCGGTCGGTGGACGGACGGGCGGTGCCGACGAACACGGTGCGCGGCCCGCGGCCGGAGCCGCCGGCGCCCCGGTGACGACAGGTCCCACCGATCGGGGCCGCGTGGGACAGGTAGCGGTGGACCGGCCACCATGGTCCGGCCCACCGCTACCACCGGGCCGGGTCGCCGTCGGCGAGGATGGGACCATGACGATTTCCGCGCACGATATGGAGTACCTGCGCCGCTGTGTCGAACTCGCCCGCGCGGCGCTGGCCGCCGGGGACGAACCGTTCGGGTCACTCCTGGTCGCCGCCACCGGCGAAGTCCTGTTCGAGGACCGCAACCGCGTGGCCGGTGGTGACCACACCCGGCACCCGGAATTCGAGATCTGCCGCTGGGCCGCCACCCACCTCGATCCGGCCGACCGCGCGGCGGCCACTGTGTACACCTCGGGCGAACACTGTCCGATGTGTTCGGCGGCGCACGGCTGGGTCGGACTCGGCCGGATCGTGTTCGCCACCTCGAGCGGCCGGCTCGCCGGATGGTTGCGCGAGTGGGGCGCTCCGGCGGCACCGGTGGCCGCGCTGCCGATCGCGCAGGTGGCCCCCGGTGTGGTCGCCGAGGGGCCGGCACCCGAGTTGGAGCAGGAGATGCGTGCTCTCTATCGGCAGTGTTTCGCCCCGGACGAGCCCGCCGCACCGTGATCCACCGCCCGGCTCAGCCACGCGCGCCGCTGCGCAACCAGGCGATATGGCGTCCCGAGATATCGGCCGTGGTGAGCAGGTGGAACCCGGTCTCCCCCGCGAGCCCGGCGGCGTGATCGATCCCCGCCTCCGCCCAGGGGAACCAGTCCCCGGCCTCGGTACGAGTTTCCAGCCGGATCTGCCGGACATCGATACCTGTTCCGGGACAGGAGAATTCGACAACAGCCAAACCACCCGGCCGGAGCAGGCCCGCGATACGCCGCAGAACCCGGCGCGGGTCGCCGCCGATCCCGATGTTCCCGTCGGCCAGTAGCGCGTAGTGCCATCGGCCGTCCCCGGGCAGCGGCCCGAAGATATCGCGGGCCACGGCCGGCGCGCCCCGGTGGCGGGTGACCGCGACCGCGGTGGGCGAGATGTCGACACCGAGGGCGATGACACCGCGGCGGCACAGCGCCGCCACCAATCGCCCCGGCCCGCATCCCAGATCGACCGTCGGTCCGTCGCAACAGCCGACCAGAGCCGAATCCACCTGCCGGTCGGCGGCGGTGATCCGGGCACCACCGAGCCAGCGGCGGGTCGGCAGCCGGGTGCGATCGCCGTCGGCGGAGCGGATCCAGCAGTCGCGGCCGGTCAGCGCCGGATCGAACCGGCCGATCATCGGGCGGCCCGGAACGCGCCGAGCGCCGCCACCTCCGCGGCGAACCGCCCGGAACAGCCGGCCGCGACCCGCAGGGCGTCCGCGTAGTGGTCGACATCGGTGAGCGCCGGCAGCATCCCGACGCGGTATCCGTGCGCGCGCAACACGCTCCGGGTGCGGTCGCCGGTGGCCGCGGTGGACACGGGTACCTCCGCGAGGAGGCGAGCCGCCCGCGGATCGGACAGTCCCAGCCCCCACCAGCCGCCGTCGGTGGCAGGGCCGAGTAACGCGTCGGTCCCGGATACCAGGGTGCGGGCCGCGTCGGCGAGTATCCGCGCGCCGAGCTGCGGCGTGTCCATTCCGATCTGCAATACCGGCAGCCCGGCCCGCGCGGTCTCGGCGTGAGCATTGGCCAGCCGCACCGCGAAACCCGCTCCGCGCTGCGGGACCACCTCGAAATCGGCCAGGCGCCGGGCGATCTCGCCGCCGGACTCCGCGGCGGCCAGGTCGCCGGTGAAGGCGACCACCCGGTGAGCGACCGGACAGGCGCTCACGGTATCGAGTGTGTCCAGCAGCGCGGCGGCCGCCAGCCGGGCGGCCTGCACCGGCGTCAGCGGCGGAGTGAGCCTGGTCTTGGCGTATCCGGCCACCGGCGCCTTGGCCACCACCAGCAAGGTCACCGGCACCGCGGCACCGGGGCGAGCACCGGCGTCCGGCCCCGGCGCGGGTGACCGCGCGGCCCGGCTCACCGCAGGACCGCCAGGAAATCGCGGGTGGCGCGCAGCGATCCCCGCGCTGTCCCGGAGATCTTCGACCGCCCACCGGCTCGCGCCCGGTAGCTGATATCGACCTCGCGTACATCCCACTGCGCCGCGGCGGCCCGGACCAGCAGCTCCAACGGATATCCGAAGCGGTCGTGCAGGCGGCCCAGCGATGCCAAGCGTTCCCGGCCCGCGACCCGCATGGCCCCGATATCGTGCACCGGCAGGCCGTAGCGCCGGCGCAACCGGCGGGCGACGACCCGATTGCCGAGCCGGGTGTGCCACGGCCAGACCCCACCGCGCACCGGGCGGCGGCGGCCCACCGCGAGATCGGCGCCGGCCCGGATCGCGGCCACCAGCCGGGGCAACTCCCCGGGGTCCATCGATCCGTCCCCATCGAGGACCGCGACCAGTTCGGTGCGGGCCGCGGCGATACCGGCCTGCACGGCGGCCCCGTATCCGGGACGCGGTTCACTGATCACGCGGGCGCCGCATCCGGCCGCGACGGCGGCGGTGCCGTCGGTCGACCCGTTGTCGACCACAATCGACCGATATCCGTCCGGTAGCGCGGCCAGGACCCCCGGCAACGCCTCGGCTTCGTTGCGGCACGGGATCACCACGGTGATATCGGCCGGTTCGCGGTGCTCTGTCGGCATGGGTGCAACGCTAAGCCCGGCGCGGCGGAAATCCTGTGACAAACCATGACGTCGTGTCCGAATGTCCTGGTGAATGCGCGGCCACGGCGCCGTATCGGCCTAGGGTGGCCTCTGTGCCGGAGCTGATCGAGATCACCGACCCCCGCACCCGGTTCCGGGGTGAGTTGCTCGGCGCCGTGGGCGCGGCGCTGCTGGTGGCGGTCGCGTTCACGGTTCCGCAACTGGCCGGCGAATCCTGGCGGCGCAGTCTGTTCGCCGCCGCCGCGCCCATTTTCGGCCACTGGTCGCCGCATATCGGCTGGGGCACTCTTCCGGCACTGGTTCTGGCGGCGGCCGTTGTCGTCCAGGGCCCGGCACTGGCCGACCGGCTCCCCTGGCGCCGGCTGCTCATCGCCGGATATCTCACGGCGGTGGTGTGGGCGTTCGCCCTCGCTCTGGTGGACGGGTGGCGGCGTGGTGTCACGGCACGGCTCGCCGACGGCCACGAATACCTCGCCGAGGTGCCCGGAGTCACCGATATCCCGGCAATGCTGGACTCGTTCGCCGGCCGGATCGTCGACGGGCAACCGGATTCCTGGACCACGCACGTCTCGGGCCATCCGCCCGGCGCGCTGCTGTTCTTCGTCGTACTCGACCGGATGGGCCTGGGCGGATCCACCTGGGCGGGAATCGTCTGCGTCCTGGCGGGATCCAGCGCGCCGATCGCGGTGGCGGTCGCATTGCGCGCCCTCGGTGCCGAGGACCGCGCGCGGCGGGCCCTGCCCTTCCTGGTGCTCGCGCCGGCCGCCGTCTGGACAGCGGTCTCGGCCGACGCTCTCTTCGCCGGGGTCAGTGCGTGGGCGGTGGCGCTGCTGGCCGTCGCCACCGGCGCGCGCTCCGCGCGCGCGGCGGGGCGCACGACCGACCGGCCGCCCGATTATCGCGTGAGCCGCCGGACCGCGATACCGCTCGCGTGTGCGGCCGGGGTGCTTTTCGGCTTCGGGATCTACCTGAACTACGGCCTGATCCTGATGGGGCTGTTCGCTGTCGCGGTGTTGCTCGCTGGACGCACCGTCGGGCCGCTGCTGCCCGCCGGGCTGGGGGCGCTGGTCGTGGTGGCCGGCTTCGCGGCCGCCGGGTTCTGGTGGCTCGACGGCTACCACCTGGTGGTCGAACGCTACTACCAGGGGATCGCCGCCACCCGCCCGTACGGGTACTGGTGGTGGGGCAATCTCGCCGCCACGGTCTGCGCGGTCGGTCTCGCGACGGCGGCAGCCCTGACGCGGGCGCTGGCACCGTCCCGGCTGCGTACGCTCGATCCGGCCGCGCTGCTGGTCGCCGCCGCCGTCTGCGCTGTCGCCGCCGCCGACCTCAGCGGGTTGAGCAAGGCAGAGACCGAACGGATCTGGTTGCCGTTCGATATGTGGCTGCTCGCGGCGACGGCGTTCCTGCCGCGCGGACATGTCCGGCCCTGGCTCGCCGTCCAGGCGACCGGGGCCCTGCTGCTGGTCCATCTGCTGCTGACGAATTGGTGAGGCATCCATGCGCATACTCGTGGCCGACAGCTACCTCCCGGTATCGGGCGTGGCACGCCGCGCCCCGGCCCGCGACGACCGCCCTCCGGGGGTAGCCGGAGTCCACCGGCGCGACCACGCCGAGCCGAGCGTCCGCCACTGCCTCGGGACCGTTCGGTTCCACCGCCGCACCGGGCGCCGGGCCGGTATCGCCGGGGAGCACAGCAGTGCCCGATGACCTGCCGGAGACCATCGTCTACACGGTGGCCGCCGCGCTGCCGGCGGTGGCGGCGGGCGCCCTGGCCCTGCGCGCGCTCCGCGAGCGTTCGCTCACCGCGTGGACCACGGCCCCGGTGCTCTTCCCGATCCTGGCCGCGCCGGCCGCTGTCGCCGGGGCCGGCGGGCTCCTGGGCACCGCCGGGTTCCGGGCCACCGCGGTCGTGCTGCTGCTGGTCGCCGCGGTCACCGTACCGGCCGCCGTGCTGCTGACCCGGGAGCAGGCCCGGAAAAGGGCGCAGGGGAAGCGGTTTCGCGAACAGGAGCACGCCGCCGAGCAGTCGCGGCGCGAACTGGTGGCCTGGGTGAGCCACGATCTGCGGACCCCGCTCGCCGGAATCCGGGCGATGACCGACGCACTCGGCAACGGAGCGGTGACCGACCCGGCCGATATCGTCCGGTACGCCGAGTGGATCGGCCGGGAGACCCGGCGGCTGTCCCGGATGGTGGACGATCTGTGCGAGATGTCGAAGATCTCGGCGGGCGCCCTTCGGCTCGATCTCGATCCGCTCGACCTGCAGGGACTCGTCGACGAGATCTACGCCGCCCATCGCGCCACCGTCGAGCACGCCGGAATGGATTCGCCCGCGAGCCCGCCCGCCGCGTCACTGCCCGTTGTCGCCGACGACGGGCAGTGACCGGGACGCGGCCGGCGTGTCCGGCCGCAACCGGACGACAGTGTTGCACCGACTACCGGAAGGAGTTGCGCGGATGGAGAGGAAGATTCAGGTGGCACTCGGCGTCGATGTCGATTCCTGCGCCGGCTGGCTCGGTTCCTACGGCGGCCAGGATTCACCCAACGATATGCAACGGGGAGTGTTCGCCGGCGAGGTCGGGGTGCCGCGCCTGCTGCGGCTGTTCCAGCGCCGCGGCATCCCGACCACCTGGTTCTGGCCCGGGCATTCCATCGAAACCTTCCCCGCGCAGGCGCGTCTCTGTGTCGAGGCGGGACACGAGATCGGTGCCCACGGGTACAGCCACGAGAATCCGCGGGCACTCACGCCGCAGCAGGAACGCGATGTCATGGCCAAATGTGTCGAACTGATCGAACAACTCAGCGGCAGCCGGCCCTGGGCTATGTCGCGCCGTGGTGGGAGATGAGCGAGCACACCGCGTCGATCCTCGCCGACTACGGGTTCTCCTACGACCATTCGCAGAATTACAACGATTTTGTGCCCTTCTACGCCCGCGTCGGTGACAGCTGGACGCCGGTCGACACCTCCGGTCCCGCCGCCCACTGGATGACACCGCTCGAACACGGGCACGAGATCGACCTGGTCGAATTCTGTGGCAACTGGTACGTCGACGACCTGCCGCCGATGATGTTCATCAAGGCGCACCCCAACTCACACGGCTTCGTCACGCCGCGCGCGATCGAGCAGATGTGGAACGACCAGTTCGACTGGGTGTACCGGGAATTGGACTACGCCGTCATCCCGGTCACCCTGCACCCCGACGTCTCCGGACGGCCGCAGGTGCTGCTGATGCTCGAACGGCTGCTGGACCGCTGGGCGGGCTTCGCCGGGGTCGAGTTCGTGACGATGGCGGAGGCGGCCGGGGAATTCCGTGCGCGCTATCCGTTCGAGCGCCCGGACCGGCCCGAATGCGTCGGCCGGTGAGCCCGCCGGCCCTGGGTCCGGGTATCGCCCACGGGACCTGATCCTGTCGTGTCCACCGCGACCCCGTACCGGCCCGCCGACACTTCCTGCGCGGACCGGGACGCGGATCACTATCCGATCGCCACTCGGGACCCGAACCTGGTTCTGACCGGTGATGGCGGTCGCCTGAGAATTCCGGGTTCGCGCAGCGCGGACCGGCGCTCGTCGAGGTCATGGCCGCCCGCGCCGTGCCGGTGCTTGCCGACCGGCGAGTACCGCATTCTTCCTGTCGCGCCTCTCGGCGGTGCGTCGTGGTCCGGCGTGCCGATCGTGCGATGGTGTTGGCCGGTGGGCTGTGCACAGTGCTTTGTCGGCGATCGATGGAGGCGGGCATGAGCGAGAGCGAAACCAGCGGCGACGAGACCACGGCGTCACCGCTGCTGCGGCAGATCAACAACGGACGCTGGTTCACCCGCGACGAAGCCGAGGCATTACGGGCGGAGTTGTACTACCAGCGTGCCGTGCACGCCTATATGACGATGCTCCCGGCGCTGAACGTGATCGGGATGCGGGACGGTTCGGAGGCGGCGTTCGGCGCGGGCTATCACGTTCTTCCGATCTGGAAGGACCGAATGGACAGCCGCACCTGGGTACCGACCCCGAACGCGGACGTCATCTACGCCATGAGCTACCTCGACCTGAAACGAACCGGACCGCTGGTGGTCAACGCACCCGCCGACGTGATCGGCATGTTCACCGACTTCTTCCAACGCACCCTCACCGACGTGGGTGCGGTCGGCCCCGACCGCGGCCGAGGTGGGTTGTTCCTGCTGCTCCCGCCGAACTACGACGGCCACGTTCCGGCCGGCTACTACACATTCGAATCCGCGACCTACAACGTATTCCTGTTCTTCCGCACCATCATGGGCCACGGCGGCAACGGCCCGGACCCGGCTGCCGGGGTCGCGGTGGCCGAACGGACCCGGGTCTATCCGCTGTGGGCGGAGGAGAAGAACATCCCGGCGATGGAGTTTCCCAACGCCAGCGGTGTGCGGGTGAACATGATGTACCCCACCGACTTCACCTACTGGACCAAGCTGAAGGACTTCGTCGATTACGAGCCGGTCGCCGCGATCACCGCGGAGCTGCGCGGTGTGCTGGCCTCGATCGGCATCGTCAAGGGCGAGCCGTTCGCACCCACCGACCGGCAGCGCGCTCAACTCGACCGGGCGGTCACCGACGCGCCGAGGATGATCCTGGCCGGCGCCCAGCTGGGCCGAGACGACGAACGCAACCTCTACTACGACGACCGCCGCTGGGAGCAGGCCTGGGCCGGTGGCACCGCCGAGTGGATGCAACAGTCCTACCTCGACATCGACGCGCGTTCCCGGTTCTTCCAGTACGCCTACTCCTCGGCGCCCGGAATGAACATCCACACCACCGGCGCCGGCGCCAAATATCCTTTCGCCATCCGGGACGCGGACGGGGAATTCCTGGACGGTACCCACACCTACGCACTCCACCTGCCGGCGAATCCGCCCGCGGATCTGTTCTGGGCCGCGACCGCCTACAACATCACCGACGGCACCATGCCCGAAACCGAGCAACTGCTGCCCTCGACCAACAGTTACTACGACATCCCGCACAACCCCGACGGCTCCATCGATCTGTGGTTCGGCCCCGAAAAACCCGACGGTGTCGCCGACGCCGCGTTCGTCCAGGTGATCCCGGGACGGCACTTCGTGGGCGTCCTCCGGCTCTACGGCACCGGCGCCGAGTTCTACGACCAGAGCTGGAAACCCGGCGACTTCGTCAAGATCCGCTGATCACCCACCGCCCGTCGGCGTGCCACCTCGGGATCGGTGCAGCCCGCGGTTCAGCGGCCGCAACGGCCGCCTCCGACCCTCGGTGCTGATCCGGCCGCGGCCGGTCGCGGGCCGCGTCGTCAGCCGATCACGGCGCCCGCCGCGGCCCGGCGGAGTGGGGCGGAGGCGAACTCCGCCAGCCCGGCGGCCGGGTCGACCCGTGCGGTGAACCCGAGCATCCGGCGGGCGCGCGCCGGATCGGCGACGATATGGCGCACATCTCCCGACCGCACCGCCCCGGTGATCACGGGCTCCGGCCCACCCTGGGCGGCGGCCAGGGTGCGCGCGACGTCGCCGATGGTGATCGGATGCCCCGAACAGACGTTCAACGGTTCGACACCGGGCAGTGCCGCCTCGACGGCGGCCACGTTCGCCGCGGCGATATCGGTGACGTGCACGAAATCCCGGGTCTGCCGTCCATCCTCGTACACCTGTGGCGCCCGCCCGGCCGCCAGGGCCGACCGGAAAATCGCCGCGACACCGGAATAGGGTGTATCCCTGGGCATTCCGGGGCCGTACGCATTGTGATAGCGCAGTGCGGTGACGGCGCCGCCGGTGGCCGCGGCCCACGCGGTCGCGTAGTGCTCTTGCGCCACCTTGCTCGCCGCGTACAGACTCCGGGGCCGCGCCGGCGTGTCCTCCGGTACCGGAGCCCAGCCGAGTTGTACGCCGTGGCTCCGGTATTCGAACCGGCCGGCCGCGAGGTCTTCCGACCGGCGTCCCGCCACTTCCACGATCCCGTCCGGCCCCCGGTAGAGCCCCTCGCCGTACACCACCATCGAGGAAGCCAGGACGAGCCGGCCGCACCCGGCACGGGCCATCGCGGCCAGTAGTACCGCGGTGCCGTAATCGTTGTGCCCGGCATAGGCGGGGGCGTCCTGGACGTCGACACCGGCGCCCACCACGGCGGCCTGATGGCACACCACGTCGACACCCGGTAGCAGCGGGTCGAGCCCGGCGGCGTCGCGGACATCCACCTGCCGCACGCCGGCCGGCGGCCGCGCTCCGGGGCCGTGCGCGGCGGGCAGCATCAGGTCGACCGCCACGACATCGTGACAGCTCGCCCGCAGCGCGGCGTGGACATGGGAACCGATGAATCCGGCGGCGCCGGTCAGCAGTACTCGCATGCCCCGATCCTGCCCGGTCACGGGCGCGGGGCCGGGCAACCGGACGCGAATGTCACGGTTTTGCCGTTCCGGCGGTGCGCACCCGGCTCCGCGGGCGGCGACGTCGGCTTGACCTAAACCTATGTAAAGGTTTCAGACTGGTCGAGTTCACCGGTTGTCGAACTCGAGGAGTGACATCGTGCAGGCAGTACAGGTAAAGGAATTCGGCGGACCCGATGTCCTCGAGCTGCGGGAGGTCCCGGTCCCGGAACCCGAAGCCGGCCAGGTCCTGGTCCGCGTCGCGGCGGCGGATGTGATGTTCCTCGATACCCGGCTGCGGTCGGGGTGGGGCACCGATTTCTTCCCCGTACAGCCGCCCTATGTACCCGGCGGCGCGATCGGCGGGATCGTCGCGGCCGTCGGATCGGGGGTCGACCCGGCGCTGCTCGGCACCCGGGTGATCGCACGGACGCTGGCCAGCGGCGTCGGCGGCGGGCTGCCCCTCGGCGGCTACGCCGAACACGCGCTCGCCGGTGCCGAGCACCTGAACCGGATACCGGACGGCGTGCGTGTCGACCAGGCGACGGCGGTGGTCCACGACGGCCATACCGCGCTCGCGGCCTTCGAGCGCGCCGGGATCCGGCCCGGGCAGCAGGTGCTGATCACGGCCGCGGGTGGCGGTCTGGGCACCCTGCTCACCCAACTGGCCCACCGGGCGGGAGCGCATGTGATCGCCGCCGCCCGCGGGGAAGCGAAACTCGCCCTCGCCCGGCGGCTGGGCGCGGAGACCGCGATCGACTACTCCGAGACCGGCTGGACGGACCGGGTCCTGGCCGCGACCGGCGGCCGCGGACCCGATGTGGTGTTCGACGGCGCGGGCGGCGCCGCGGGCGACGCCGCGGTGGGGATCGTGCCCGGCGGCGGACTCTTCATCGGATACGGGGCGGCGGCGGGTGAATTCGCCGCCGCGGGCGCCGAGAGCGCCCGCGAGCGAGGCGTAGAGGTGCTGAGCCTGTACGACCTGGACATCGGCAACGACAGCCGGGCCCGCTACGCCACCCGGATACTGGAACTGCTGGCCACCGGGCAACTCGAGGTGATCATCGGACAGACGTTCCCGCTCGCCGACGCCGTCGCGGCCCATGCCGCCATCGAGGACCGGTCCGCGCTCGGCCGCACCCTGCTGCGCGTCTGACCGCCCACCGCCGAATACTGTGCGGCGGTCGCCGGTTCAGCCGATGACCTCGGCGTACCGGCGCCCGAGCGCGAGGATCAGCGCACGGTCCGGATCGGCACCCGGGCCGGTGTCGAGCAGATCCGCCAGCGCGTCCAGGCAGATGTGGTATCCCGCGGCGGTTCCCGAGATCCCGTGTGGCCCCGGGGTACCGAACCAGACCGTGCACAGCAGCCGGGATCCGGCACCGTCGGGCACGATCTCGAACAGCAGATGCTCGTCTTCCCAGAGGAATTCGAACAGACGCGGCGGTTCCCAGGTCAGGATGCGCCCCGGCAGGACCGAGTCCTCCGGGGCGCTCCCCGCTTCGGCCGGTTCCTCGCTCGCCGGGTCGACCGACTCGGGCCAGAAGCGGAACCGCACCTCGGCGCCCGCGCGGCGCTCACCGATGATGTCCGCGGGGAACCAGTGCCGCAGATGCTCGGATTCGGTGAGCGCCCGCCAGACCTTCTCCGGGGGATGCGCGAGGTCGCGTTCGTAGCGGGTGCCCACGCGATCGCCGTCGCGCAGGATCTCACCGAGACGCCGGGTCGCGTCGGTCATGTCACTCCTCGGGTTTCGTCGGATTCTTCGTCGTCGGGCACGGTGTCCAGATACCGCTCGAACTCGTCGAGGCGGTCGGCCCAGATCTCGCGGAACGGGGCCAGCCACCTATCGATCTCCCGCAGCCGGGCGGGCGCGAGACCGTAGTGCCGGCGCGGACCGTCCACCCGGACCCGCACCAGCGCCGCCGCGTCGAGCATGCGCAGATGTTTCGACACATTGGGCTGGGCCGCGCCGAGCGCACCCACCAATTCACCGACGGTGCGCTCACCGTCGCGCAGCAGGTCGAGAATCCGCCGCCGGGTGGGATCGGCCAGTATCTCGAAGACATCGCGTACCACTCAGACAATATTGCCGTAGAGGAATATGCCTGTCAAGGCATATTGGTTCGGCCCCGACCCGGCCCGCCGGCGGCTTCGTTCCGCGCGGTCGCGGCCACGGTCCGGCTCACCCAGGCCGAGAATGCGGCGACCTGCTCCGCGGGCAGCTCCCCGGCCTGCCGTCGCGGTCGCTCGAAACTGCGCAGCGCCGCGCGCACGAGCCCGCCGAACCCGTCACCGGCCGTCGCGATCGCCCGGCCGGCCTCCCGCTTGGCCACCCAGCGACCGGTGCGGCAGAAGTGCACGGCCCGGCAGCCGTTGAGCACCCGGTTGTCCGCGAGGTGCCCGGCGCCGGACGCGTGCTCGTCGACCGACGCCGTCAGCGCGGCGAGCAGATCCTGCCGTCGCGGCGCCGCGAGAACCTCGCGCACCGGCCGCCCGAACAGCGGCAGCCCGCTCTGGTGAGCGACCGCGCGATCGATCACGTACCAGAAGGCCGGGGCCCCGGCGGAATCGAAATCCGCGACCGGGGGCAGCAGCGGGCCGGTGTTCAGGTTCAGCAGATATCCGGGTCCCGACGCTCCCGACGCGGCGAACTCCGAGTCGTAGACCACCAGCTCGAGTCCAGCGGCGGGGCAATCGAACCCGGGATGGACCAGTTCGTCGGCGAGGTCGTGGAGCAGCCGCTCGGGTCCGCCGGGCGCCACGATCACCGTGATATCGATATCGCTGCGACCGTGCCGGTAGTCGCCGAGCGCCAGCGACCCCACCGCGAAAACACCGACGAGCCGATCGCCGTGCACAGCACGCGTCCGCCGGACCAGTTCGGTCAGATACGGCCCGACCTCGACCGGTATCGGCCGGGCGGGCGCCGCCACCTCGGGGCCGATCACAGGTCGCGGGGGAAACGTCCGGTGGCGCGGAACGCTGCTCGGCGTCGCTCGGTCATACCGCCCAGGCTAAACGGCACCGTCCCGGGGCGCTGTCCATCGATACAGGACGGGTATGCGGCGATCATCGACCTGCTCGGTATCCGGCCCGGATCCATCGAGCCGGCGTGATCTCCCCGGACGTATCCTCCCCGGCCGGCGCGGTCCGGCACGGCCGGGCCGCCTCGGCCGGGGAGGATACGGGAGGCTCCGGATGCCGCTGTCGTGGCGCGGGATCCGGAACCCTTCCCGGGCCGGGTCTCGAGTATCGGCGCACGGCCACTACCCCTTTCTTTCGAGCGGTATCCACCGCGATGGTCAGCCGCGGACCCGGGTCAGGAACGCGGTGATGTTCTCCCGGATCTGTTCGATCCGGTACTCGGTATCGAAATCGTCGCGATAGGCGCGGCCCATCGCGGGCGTCTTCTTGCGGCGGGCGTACAGCGAGCACGCAAGATCGTCACACATATAGGTCCCGGTCGAGTTGCCGCGGCGACCGGCCTCGCCCGCCTTGCGTGCCGTCATCAGCACCACGCCGCCGTTGGTGTGCGTGGTGGAGCAGATCGTGCACATCTGCGAACGCCGTGGTCCACCGGTTTCGTAGCGCAGCGCGATCCCGGCCGGGCCGTGCTCCTCGGGTACCACGAGATAGGCGCGGCCGGAAGCTCCGGGATCGGACCAGCCCAGGAAGTCGAGATCGTCCCACGGGCGGTCGGCCAGGTCGGCGGGTACCGACAGACGTTTGGCGTCACCTTTCGAGCAATTGACGAACGACGCTCTGATCTCGCGTTCGGTCAGAGGTTCCATGACACTGTGTCTCCTTCGACAGTCGGGATGGACAAACCGCGACAATCTATCGGCCGGGCCACCGGCGGGCAATCGGTTTTCCGCCGGTGACCGATGCGGCCCACCCGGGGACGGTACGGCCTCCCACAGCCGCGGACGGCGCGGTGCCGACGGGGAAACGTTTGACCGGAAGTGCCGATCCGGAGCACCGGGACCGTCCTAGAGTGAGGAAGACCACAGCGGCGACAGGAGTGGGGTATGAGTGCGCGACGCCCGGTTTCGATAGTGATCATCGGTGCCGGATTCGGTGGTATCGGCGTGGCGATCGAGTTGTACCGGCACGGGTTCGACGACATCACCATCCTCGAGAAAGCCGAGGATCTCGGCGGCGTGTGGCGGGAGAACACCTATCCCGGCGCGGCCTGTGATGTGCCGTCCCCGCTGTACTCGTACTCCTTCGAGCAGAAGCCCGATTGGCCGCAGCGCTACTCCGGCCAGGCCGCCATCCACGACTATCTGCGCGATGTGACCCGCCGGCACGGCCTGCTCGACCGGATCGAGTTCGGCGTCGAGGTCACCGACGCGGTATTCGACGAACAGGCCGGCAGTTGGACAGTGCACACCGCCGACGGCGGCCGGCGGACCGCGCAGGTGCTGATCCCCGCGGTCGGGCAGCTGTCGCGCCCCCGGCTACCCGCCATCCCGGGCGTCGAGAGTTTCGCCGGTCCCGCCTTCCATTCGGCTCTGTGGGATCACGAGGTCGACCTCACCGGGAAACGGGTGGCCTGTATCGGCACCGGGGCCAGTGCCATCCAGTACGTTCCGCGGATCCAGCCGGTGGTCGAGCAGCTGACCCTGTTCCAGCGCACCGCGGCCTGGGTGCTGCCCAAGTTCGATACCGACTACTCCCCGATCCAGCACAAACTCTTCGCCAAGATCCCGGGCATGCTGCTGGTGGAGCGGCTCGGCTGGTGGCTGGCCGCCGAGATCTCCTCGCTGGGGCTGGTGGAACTGCCGATCATCGGCCGGCTCGTCTCGCGGGTGGCCATCCGGAACCTGACGAGGAATGTGGACGATCCCGGCCTGCGGGCCGCCCTCACCCCCGACTATCCGATCGCCTGTAAACGCGTCCTGTTCTCCAGCGACTACTATCCGGCGCTCACCCGGCCCAATGTGGACGTGACGACCTCGGATATCACCGAGATCACCCCGCAGGGGGTGCGGACCGCCGACGGCATCCTGCACGAAGCCGATGTGATCATCTACGGCACCGGGTTCAAGGGCACCGAGTTCCTGTGGCCGATGCGTATCACCGGACGCCACGGACGCGAGCTGGCCGAGGTCTGGTCCGCGGGGGCACACGCCTACTACGGGATCACGGTGCCCGAATTTCCCAATCTGTTCATGGTTTACGGACCCAATACGAATCTGGGCGTCGGGTCGATCATCTACATGATCGAATCGCAGTCCCGCTACATCCGGCAGGCGGTCGAACTGCTCGCCGGCACACCCGGACATGTCCTCGAGGTGCGCGCCGACACCGAACGGGCGTTCAACGACGCGCTGCAGAAACGCCTCGAACGCACCCCGTGGAACTTCTGTTCCAGCTGGTACCGCAACGCCGCGGGCAAGATCACCAACAATTGGCCGGGCACGGTCACCCGATACCGCCGCCGTGTCCGCAGACTCGACCCACGGGATTTCACGCTGACACCCGCCGCCTGACATCCCACCGCGCGATCATCCTCACATGTGCTCCTGATCTCTGGGCTCACCGGCGTCGTCCTGCCAGGCTGGCCTCCGGAGTCGAGGAGGTGGCGAGGGTGGCCGGAACACCACACGGTTGGACACCGGAGGTTTTCCGGGTGGCCGCCCGGACCGCGGGTTTCGATATGGACGCGTCCCAGGACGCGGCCGCCGCCCGGCTGGTGCGGCTCGGCGACGAGATATCGCGCCGCCGTCCGCTCTTCGGCCGCTCGGCACCGCGCGGCGTGTACATCTGGGGACCGGTGGGGCGCGGTAAGAGCTGGCTGGCCGATACCTTCTACGCGGCGGTACCCGTCGCCGGGAAACGGCGGACGCACTTCCACGAGTTCTTCCGCGAATTCCACCGCCGCTACGCCGCCCACCGCCACGAGAAACACGCCGGTGACCGTGCTGTCCGCGAACTCCTCGGCGACTGCCGGCTGGTGTGTTTCGACGAATTCCATGTGCACGACCCCGGTGATGCCACGATCATGGCCAGAGTCGTGCACTCGCTGCTCGGCCAGCGGATCACCCTGGTCGCCACCTCGAACTATCCCCCGACGGGTCTGCTGCCGAACCCGCTGTTCCACCATCTGGTCGAACCACTGGCCGCGACCCTGCACCGCTCGCTGGACATCGTCGAGGTCGCCGGTCCGCGCGACTACCGGCGGGCCCGCCGGCCGGGCACACCCGCCGCGGAGTTCGAGCGCGGCGGCTACCTCTGGCCGGGCACCGGGGACCAGCTGGCGCGCGCCGGTCTGGTGTCGCCGGCGCCTGCCGAACAGCAGCGCGTCCGGCTGGGTGCCCGCGCGGTGACCGCCCGGGCGGTACGCGGCGACGCGGTCTGGTTCGACTTCGCCGATCTCTGCGACGGGCCGTACTCGACCATCGACTACCTGAGTCTGGCCGACCGATTCCGGGACTGGACACTGTCCGGGCTGCCCCCGCTGTCCACCACCGGTCGCGACGCCGCGCAACGTTTCGCCAACCTGGTGGACGTACTGTGCGACCGGGACCGCCGCCTGCACCTCGTCGCCGCCGTGCCGCGCACCGTATGCCTGACCGGAGATCGGCTACCGCCCGATATCCAGCGCACGGCCAGCCGCCTGGCGCTGCTACCCGAGATCGGCACCGCGCCGGCCGCCGTGGCCGATCAGTAGTCCGGAACCAGCCAGAGCTCCTGGGCCGCGGTCGCGCGCAGGAACGCCGCCGGGTGAGCGCGTACCCGTCGTCGCTGTCGGCCCGGCCGAGCCATTCGTCGACCCGCTTCAGCGGTCCCCGCACATCCGGCGGTCCAGATCGCACCGCCCGCGGTGGCGATCTCGTATTCACTGGTGGCGCGAGGGGATTCGGCGAGACCGCGGAACAACCGGCCGATCGCGGCGGAGTGGTCGGAGATACGGCCGGACGCCGTCCCCGCGCCGATCCGGTCGGTACCGGGCACCCGGACGTCGGTGCGGAACTCCTGGCCGAAATCGCGGTCGCCGTCGAGCAACTCGATCTGGCGCACCTCGACACCGGTGGATCGGCAGTATGAAAACTGTCAGGCCCCGGTGTTCGGGCACATCCCAGTCGGTCCGGGTCGGGCACAGCGCCCGGTCGGAGTACCACGCGCCGGTGGTCCAGATCGTGGCGCCGTTGAGAATCCGGTCGTCGCCGTCGCGGACGGCGGTGGTCACCGCGCCCGCGGCATCGGAACCGCCGCCGGGTTCGGAGCGGAACTGCGTCCAGATCTCCTCGCCCGCGGCATGGCCGGGATATGGCGGCGCTTCTGCTCCCCGGTGCCGAAATCCAGCAGCACCGCCGCACACGGCGACAGGTCGGCGCCTGGCACCGGGAGGGATTCGTAGCCGGCCGGTGAACGCCCACTGGTGTGCGGCGGTGGGACCCCGGCCGCCGTATCGGACCGGGATCGCGATACCGGCGAATCCGGCCTCGTGGAATGCCCGCTGGAGCCGCCGGTCGTAGGCGACGCGAGTTCCGCCCGCGCGACCCCGCGCAACCCGGCGGTGGCGTCGGCGCGGTAGGGCCCGAGTACGGGCCGGATCCAGGCCCGCGCCCGCAGGCGGAAATTCTCGACGTCCTCGATCGATTCGAGTACGGCACGAAATGCCGCTCCCGCAATGGCCGGCGCTGTCGACGCAGGTAGGAGGCCCGGCCGTCCGAACGCGCCGGACATGAAGAGTCTCTGTGGCAAAGGGTTTCGTGTCCCGCTGCGCGACTACCGATATCGTGTCCACATCACCGGCGACAGGGAGGGGTATCGGGATGCTCGTCATCGCCGACAAGCTCAGATCGGGCGCGGAGAAACGGGTTGTCGGCTGGCTCCGGAAGTGGGAGGGGGATTATCGGGTTCCCGGAGTCGCCATCACGAACTGCTTCATCTCCGGGCAGGAGGTGGACCTGGTCATCATCACCCCGTACACGACCGTGGTCGGTGAGATCAAAGGTATCGACCCCGAGGTCACCGGTAGCGTCCTGCAGTGCACCACCAACAGCCGCTGGCGGGTTCCGGGTTCCGCGGGCGACCCGGTCAGTGTGCGCGACAACGACACCACCCCCTACGACCAGGTTCGCGACGGGGTGTTCAAATTGAAGGCCGCCGCCGGGCAGGTGGGCGGCAGCGCCTTCATCACCGGTCTCGTGGTCGTGCTCCCACCGCGCGGTTCGACCATGCGGCTCGAGAAGAAGTCGGCACCGCCGCCCGGTTGCGATGTGCTGCTGTGCAATACCCAGAATCCGCTGCGCGCCTGGTTCCACCGCGCCCATCACCGCAGCGCTGTCGTCTGGACCGCGGAGCAGGCCTACGCGGTGATCGAAGCGCTCGAATACGGCGATCGCACCACCATCGCCGAACTGGCCGAGGAGGGGTTCCCGCTCGACTCGAGCCTTCCCGCGATCGAACCGATCCCGCTTCCGCCGTCCGTGCCGGACCCGGCGCCGACCCGCGAATCGGACGGCACGCCGCCGCGGCCCGAGCCGGTCCGGGAATCGGTCCCCGTGCCGCCCGCGGGCAAGCAGGACTGCCCGGCCGAGGCTCCGGCCGATCCCGCTCCGCCGGCGGAGCGACCGACCGCCACACCACCGCCACCGCCACCCGCACCGGAACCACATCCGGTGCCACGGCCGGCCACCGAGCCGCTGCCGGACGCGGACTTCGCCGATCGACGCCGGGGTCACTGGCAGACGGCGGCGGCCTTCGCGGCCATCGCCCTTCTCGGCGGCGGTTTGTGGCTGGTGGCCCGCGGGGGCGAGGCCGACGCCCCCGAGCCCCGGGAAATCGGCGATCAGCGACAGATCAGTTCGGTCGCGGAGGTACCCGCTGCCCCGCCGCGGCCCGCCGCGGGGGTTGCGCCGGTGCCGCCGCGTCCCGCACCGCCGCCGACTCCGGTCTGCTACCCGTTCCAGCCGCGCTGCTGACCCGGCGCCCGAGCCGGGGCCCCGGTCGACTCTCGTTCGCCCGGGTACCGAGCGTTTCGATGCGCCGGACGAGCGAGCCGGTGAGTGACGGCAGCGCCGCTCGCTCGCTAAGTCCCCCCGGCGTTCCCCGAACACCCGGCGGACGCGTACGAACCGGTGGAGGTCTGTTCGGAGACCAGCCGGCCACCGATCAGTATCCGGCAGGTCACCGCACCGCCGCCGGCGTCCTTGACCGCGATCAGCGAGACCATCGTGCCGAAACTCTCGATGAGCACATCCCGCCGCCACGGCAGCGCGGCCGCCGTCTCCCGGGTCATGCCGAGGTCGTGGCCGAGGTAGGTGATCGAGACGTCACCGGCGGTGCCCTCGACCTCGTAGCTCACCGCGACCTCGCGGTCGGAGTTCCCGTCGCCCTGGTCGGCGATGCCCGCCACCATCGCGAGACAGCCCCCGGTCAGACAGAGGACCACCAGCACGATCGCCGCGCCGACCCACGGCCGGCCGGTCCACCTGCGTGCGGACCGAGTGCCGGCGAGCCAGGTCCCGGCGTACAGGTCCTGCCGGTCCGCGGGGGCCGGGGACATCCCGGAGCGGTGCCGGTGCTCGCCGGGCGGATCGATCAATGTGAACTCCTCTGGTCGGGGGGCGCGGCCGGCGCACCACTAGCAGTGGATCACATTCGGACAAATTGATGTTACATAGCTATTTATCCTGTTCAAAGCCCGCTTACCCGGCCACCATGGGCATGTTCTCCCCGCCGCTGGCGAGCGGCCCGGCCGCCCGCGCGGGGTGCCCGAGAAGACCGGCGGGAAGAGACCGTGGACCACGGGCAGCACCGGTGGGAAGCTCGTAGATGACCGCATGCCGAGTGCCGAGGACGGTGAGTCATGGGTGTCAGAGCGAACGGGGTGACGAGGCCGGAGAACATCCGGAACGTGGTGCTCGTCGGAAGTAGCGGATCGGGTAAGACCACCCTGGTGGAGGCGCTGGCGCTGGCCGCCGGCGCGGTGAACCGGGCGGGCCGGGTCGAGGACGGGACCTCGCTCTCGGACTACGACGAGATCGAACAGCGAAAACACCGGTCGGTGCAGTTGTCCGTGGTGCCGGTCCCGTGGCACGGGGTGAAGGTCAATCTCCTCGATACGCCGGGTTACGCGGATTTCGTCGGCGAACTACGCGCCGGGCTGCGGGCGGCCGACGCCGCACTGTTCGTGGTATCGGCGGCCGACGGCGTGGAAGGCGTCAGCGGGGCGACCCGGGCACTGTGGGAGGAATGCGCGAGCGTCGGAATGCCGCGGGCGATCGTGCTGACCCATCTGGACACCGCACGCGCGGATTTCGAGGAGCTGCGCCGCACCTGCCAGGCGCTGCTCGGCGGCGGATCGACGGAGAACGTACTGGCACTGCATCTGCCTGTGTACGGTCCGGCGGGCGCGGACGGGCACCGACCGGCCACCGGCCTGATGGAACTTCTCGAACAGCGCGTGGCCGACTACTCGGGCGCCGAGCGGACCTGGACCGATCCGGCACCCGGTGACCGGGCCCGCGCCGAACAGGCCCGGGAACGGCTCATCGAGGGCATCATCGCCGAAAGCGAGGACGAGACCCTCATGGACCGCTATCTCGGCGGTGAGCCGATCGAGCTCGCCACCCTGGTCACGGACCTGGAGCGCGCGGTGGCCCGGGGTAGCTTCCATCCGGTTCTGTTCGCGGCGCCCCCCGCCGCCAACGGGCGGCAGGGCCTGGGCACGCTCGAGCTGCTCGACCTGATCACCACGGGATTTCCCGGCCCGGCCGAGCATACGGTGCCGGCCCGGCGGCTCGCCGGCGGTTCCACCCCGATCACTCTGCGCTGCGATCCGGCGGCCGATCTGGCCGCCGAGGTGGTCCGGACCTCGTCGGACCCCTATGTCGGAAGGGTCTCCCTGGTCCGCGTCTTCTCCGGCACGCTGCACGCCGACGACACCGTCCACATCTGCGGGCACGGGTCGGGCGCCGAGCACGACGACGACGAACGGATCGGCGGGATCACCGCCCCGTTCGGCCGGGAACAGCGGCCGATGAGCGAGGCGGTGGCCGGTGATATCGCCTATGTGACCAAACTCGGTCACGCCCGCACCGGCGACACTCTCTCCGATACCGGCGATCCCCTGCTCATCGACCCCTGGCCGATGCCGGAACCGCTGCTGCCCACGGCCATCCGCGCGCACGGCAAAACCGACGAGGACAAGCTCCCGCAGGGGCTGGCGCGGCTGGTCGCCGAGGACCCCGCCCTGCGCGTGGAGAACAACGACCGCACCCATCAGCTGGTGCTGTGGTCACTGGGGGAAGCGCAACGCGATGTGGCACTGGAACGGTTGCGCACCCGATTCGGCGTCGAGGTCGATGTGGAGGAGACCCGTGTCCCCCTGCGGGAGACGTTCGCGGAGACAGCCGGCGGGCGCGGACGGCATGTGAAACAGTCCGGCGGACACGGCCAGTACGCGGTGTGTGAGATCCGGGTGGAACCGCTCACCGAAGGGTCGGGCATCGAGTTCGTGGACAAGGTCATCGGCGGCGCGGTGCCGCGGCAGTTCATCACCTCGGTCGAGAAGGGTGTGCGCGCCCAGGCCGAACGGGGGGTGAGCACCGACAATCCGCTGGTCGATGTCCGCGTCACCCTGCTCGACGGCAAAGCGCATTCGGTCGATTCCTCCGACGCCGCCTTCCAGACCGCCGGAGCCCTGGCCCTACGCGACGCGGCGGCGGGGAGCCGGATGGCACTGCTCGAACCCATCGCGCTGGTGGAGGCCCGGGTACCCGACGACGCGCTGGGCGCGGCCCTGACCGACCTGTCGGTGCGCCGCGCCCGGATACTGGGGACCGAACCGGCCGATCCGGGGCGCACGCTGATCCGCGCCCAGGTGCCGGAGTCCGAACTCGTCCGCTACGCCACCGAACTGCGCTCGCTCACCCACGGTGTCGCCCAGTTCACCCGGGAATATCTGCGGCACGACCCGATGCCCGCCCAGCTGGCGGACAAGGTCCGGGAACGGTCGCCCGCGCCCCGGGCCTGAGCGGGGCACGGGCCGGGCCTTGTCGCGTGCGCCGACCGGGCGCCGTCACTGTTCGAGCCTCTCCCGGTCCGCCGCACACGACCGGCCGGCCCTACTCCGGTGCGGCCCGCAGTTCCTCGATCCGCTGCCGCAGCTGTTCGAGGAATTGCTGCGGGCTCGTGCACCCCGCGGGATCGATCGGGGTGCCGGGCGCCACCGGTCCATCACCGCCGTGGAACGTGGGTCGCTGAACCGCGAAAATACTCGGCCCCGGGTGTGGAGAGCCATTCCGGGTTCGGCGTCCACAGCGGCCGATCCGCTACCGGCCACCGGACACCGTCCCCGGCTGCGGGCTACCGGGGTCGAGCGACTCGATCTTGCGTTCGAGCACGGTACGTTCACCCGCGTTGGCGCACCGCGCGACCGCCCGCTCCAGTTCGGCGCGCGCCTCGACGGTCCGGCCCAGCCGGATGAGCAGCTCACCGCGCACCCCGGGCAGCAGATGGGTGGTGGCGAGTTCGCCCGCCGCCTCCAGTTCGTCCACGATCTCGAGGGCTGCCGCCGGTCCCCGCGCCATGGCGACCGCCACCGCGCGGTTCACCTCGACGACCGGCGAAGGTGCCAGGCGGCCCAGCGCTTCATAGAGCAGGACGATCCGATCCCAATCGGTGTCCTCGACCGACGGCGCGACCGCGTGGCACTCGGCGATCGCGGCCTGCAACCCGTAGAAACCCAGTCCGCGCCGGGCCCGTTCGGCGCGGGTCAGCGCGGCCCGCCCGCGGCGGATCGCCGAACGATCCCAGCGCCGGCGATCCTGGTCCTCCAGCAGGACCGGCTCCCCGCCGGGGCCGGTGCGGGCCGGGAAACGGGCCGCGGTCAGCTCCAGCAGCGCCAGCAGGCTGTGCGCCTCGGGCTCCTCCGGAACCAACCGGCTCAGCACACGGGCCAGCCGTTGGGCCTCGGCGGCCAGATCGAACCGGATGAGATCGGTACCGGAGCTGGCCGACGACCCTTCGGTGAAGATCACGTAGATCACCCGCAACACCGAGGCCAGCCGGCCGGAGCGGTCCGCGGCCGGTGGGATCTCGAACGGCACCCGCGCCGCCGCCAGGGTCTTCTTGGCCCGGGTGATCCGCGCCTGGACCGTGGCCGTGGGCACCAGGAAAGCCCGGGCGATCTCGTCGCTGGTGAGGCCGCCGATCACCCGGAGGGTGAGCGCCACCCGCGCCTCCGGGGAGAGCACCGGATGGCAGGAGATGAACATCAGGGCGAGCACATCGTCGTCGATGCGATCCGGATCCCACAGCATCTGCCCGGCTGCTGCCGGGTTCGCCGGGTCGCTGCCCGCGGCGACGCCGCTCTCGCCCAGTTCCCGGGCGAGAGCGGCGTACCGATCGTCGAGGGTGGCGCGCCGGCGGAACCCGTCGACCGCGCGGCGACGGCCGACGGTGAGCAGCCAGCCCGCGGGATTGCGGGGCACGCCGTCACGCGGCCAGGTCACCAGGGCCTCGGCCAGGGCTTCCTGGGCGAGATCCTCGGCCAGGGCGAAATCACCGGTGTAGCGGGCGAGCGCCCCGACGATCCGCGCCGATTCGATCCGCCACACCGCGGCCACCGCCGCCCGGCCCTCGCGCACTGTCATGGCCGCCGGTCAGAGCTGGCCGGTGGCTTCACGCCAGGCGCGTTCCTTCTGGATCCAGACATTGTCCTGGGGAAATTCGTCGATGCTCGGGACCCGGCGGATCTCGGTTTTGAACCCGGCACCCGACATCGGCATCCGTTTGGCCCATTCCACGGCCTCTTCCTTGGACGCGACGTTCAAGATGTAGTAGCCGTTGAACAGTTCCTTGGTCTCGCCGTACGGTCCGTCGGTCACCACCGGATCCGCCGACGAGTAATCCACGACCACTCCTTCGGCGGCGTCCTCGAGACCTTCCGCGGCGAGCAACACCCCCGCCCGGATCAGTTCGTCGTTGAACTTGCCGACCGTCTCGAGCATCTCGGTGAAGTCGATATCGCCCATCGCGGCGAAGGCTTCGTCGGTGGCGCGCATGATCAGCATGTATTTCACGGTCCGGTCTCCTTGTCTCGGGGTCCCTCCTGGACCCTTTCACCCATAGGTCGAACGGGGTACCGCCGGATCGACAAACCGCCGGATATTTCTCGGCGAAAGTCGCGACTCGGTTCCGTTTCATCGTCGAACAGGGTCGAACACGCTGGCCGGTGGCATACTTCTCGAACAGGACAAAGGAATCGAAGTGTGGCGTATGAGGGCGTCACCGGCGATCAGTTCTCGAGGTCCGGTGTGGCCCCTCCCATCCGAAGGGAGTTGTTGTGACCACCGATCCCGCAGCACCGACGTCCGGAAGACCCACGACCACCGGGGCCCATGCGGCATCGACCGCGGACGGTTCCACCAAACAGGCCGTGGCGACCGGCACCTCCATCGCGGCGGCGGCACTGCTGCTCGTCGCCGGCTTCATCACCCTGTTCCAGGGCATTTCCGCGGCCGCCAACGACGATGTATTCGTCGCCGGGCCCAACTATGTCTACGAGCTGGACCTGACCAGCTGGGGCTGGATCCACATCGTGTTCGGCATCCTGCTGATCCTGGCCGGCCTGGCCCTGATGACCGGGGCGCTGTGGGCGCGGATCGTCGGGATCGGCCTGGCCGCCCTGTCCATCATCGCGAACTTCCTGTGGATTCCCTGGTATCCGCTGTGGTCGATCCTGATCATCGCCCTCGATATCGTGATCATCTGGGCCATCGCCACCTGGCGGCCCGAGCGGGTCTGAGCCGCTACCGCCGGCCCGGCGCCACGGCGCGCCGGGCCGGCGGACGCCACAGCCGTGTCGTCGGTGGGCGCTCGGGCCGACCGGTGCGACCATGAACGGATGACGATCTCGGCGGCGCCCGTGGACCCGGAGCCGTCGGCCATCGTCTCGCTGTTCTGGATCGCGTGCGCCGCGGTGACGGCGCCACTGGTGTCCCGGTTGGTACGCGGTCTGATTCCCGATGTGGTCGTGCTGCTGGCGCTGGGCATCGTGCTGGGTCCCTTCGCCGCCGGGCCGGCCGGCACCGCCGGCGGGGTGCAGCTGCTGAGCGAACTCGGGCTCGGCATGCTCTTCCTGCTCGCGGGCTACGAACTGGACACAGGGCTGCTGCGCGGCAGAGCGGGCCGTACCGCGTGGCTGACCTGGCTCGCGGGGCTGGTGCTCGCCCTGCTCATGGTGTGGCTCGCCGCTCCCGCCGCGGGTTTCACCACAGCCGTCGCGGTCGCCATCGCGCTCTCTTCGACCGCCCTGGGCACCCTCCTGCCGATCGTGAAACAGGACGGTGTACTCGACCGTCCGCTGGGCCGCGCGATCCTGGCACACGGCGCGGTGGGCGAGATCGGCCCGGTGCTGGCGATGTCGCTACTGCTGACCGGACACGATGTCCTCGCCTCACTGGCGGTACTGCTGCTGTTCGCCGCCGCCGCGGGCGTGGTGTCGTGGGTGCCGCAACGGATACTGGAACGCCACCCCGGTACCGAACGCGTCGTGGCCGCCCTGACCACCGGCACCAATCAGCTCCCGGTCCGGCTGGTGTTCCTCCTGCTGCTCGTCCTCATGACGGTGGCCGAGGTCTTCGATCTCGACGTCGTGCTGGGGGCCTTCGCCGCGGGCATGATATTGCGCCGCCTGATCGCCGAAACCCATCCGGAGGTACAGCACTCGCTGGAAACCATCGGGTACGGGGTGTTGATACCGATATTCTTCGTCGTCTCCGGTATGGGTATCGACCCGGCGGCCGTGGTGGACGAGCCGGTGCGGTGGATCGTTTTCGTCCTGGCGATCGCCGTCGCCCGAGGCGCCACGGTGTGGCTGAGCGAGCGGTTCGTCCCGCACGGGACGAATCTGGCGTACCCACGCGAGCGGGTGCAGCTCGCCCTCTACGCGGCCACCGGGCTGCCCATCATCGTCGCGGTCACCCAGGTCGCGGCCGGGTCCGGGCTCATCACCGCCGACCTGGCCTCGACCTTGGTCGCGGCGGGTGCCACCACGGTCCTGCTGTTCCCGTTGCTCGCGAAATGGGTACGCGGCCCGGTCACCGCGGTGACGGAGCCGGACAGCGCGGCATCTCCGCGCCGGCCGTGAGCGGGCCGCCGGCCAGGAATTCGGCCATCGCCGCCGCGACGGCCTCGGGCCGGTCCAGCATGGACAGCACATAGGCGTCGGATATCTCGACCAGCCGGGCGCGGGGGATCAGCTCCGCCAGGCGGCGGCCGTGCGCCCGGGGCATGACCTTGCCGGCCGACGACCAGAGGATCAGGGCCTCGCCGGTGAACCGGCACAGCGCCTCGGTGTGCGCGACCAGTTCGCGGGCACGGAACCCGGACCGGGTGTAGGCGAGCAGGTCCCGGCGGATGCGCCGGTCCCGCAGCCCCGGTTCGGTCCAGCCGTGGACGAGTTCGTCCGGCAGCGGCCGGCGTGCCATCCAGCCGAAGAGCGGCGGCAGGCTGCGCAGCCAGGGGATCCGCAGCTGCCGCAGAGCGAGCACGACACCACCGGGCAGTCGGGTCGCGATCATCGACGTCTTGCCCGGCAGGCCCGGCGGGAAGTTGTCGAACGCTTCACACGGCAGCACGATCAGCCGGCCGACCCGGTCGTCCAGGCCGTAGGTGGTGAGGAACAGGGCCCCACCCCAGTCGCTGTGCACCAGGACCACATCGTCGAGGTCCAGGGCGGCGAGGAAATCGGCGACGAGCCGGTTCAGACCGTGCAGGCTCAGATCGGTCCCGGGTTCGAGCGGGATCGGATGCGCGCCCAGCGGTAGGTCGGGCCGGATGTACCGGAATCCGGACGGCAGCAGGTCGAGCACCGCGTCCCACACGGTGTGGTTCATCAGCAGGCCGTGCAGGAGCACCACCGGCGGCCCCTCCCCCTGCTCGACATAGTGAACCCGACCTGCGGAAATCTGTACCGTCGGCATCTGTTCGCCCCTTTCGAGCGATCGCTCTAGAGTGATTGCTCTAGTCTGGAACGGTGACCGAGAAGATGTCAACCAGCACCCGCGAGCGGTTGATCACCGCGACCGTCGAACTGCTGCGCACCCGCGGCTACAGCGGGACCGGCGTCAAACAGATCACGGTCTCGGCGGGTGTGCCGATGGGATCGCTCTACCATCACTTCCCCGGCGGAAAGCCGGAACTCGCCGCCGCCGCACTGAGAGCGGCCGGCGCCGCCTACGGTGAACTGATCCCACTGCTGCTCACGCCCTACCCGGATCTGCGCGACGCCCTCCCGGCGGCCTTCGCCGCGGCGGCCGAGCAGATCGAGCAGACAGGGTGGATCAATATGTGCCCGGTGGGGACGGTCGCCGGGGAGATCGCCGATGCCGAACCCGCGCTCCGGGAGGTTCTCGCGGAGATCATCGACGAGTGGATCACCGGCGGTGCGGCGTATTTCGCCGGACGCGGATTGTCGCCCGATACCGCGCGCGAGCTCGTCCTGGGTATCGTCACCGCACTCGAAGGAGCTTTCGTGCTGAGCCGCACCCTGCGCTCCACCGAACCGCTACTGGCCGCCGGGCGCGCCATGAGCGCGCGGCTCACCGAGCTGCTGACAGCCCCCGGATACATCGGATCGGCGGAACCCTAGCTCCGGTCGCCGGAGGGAACTCGCGTCGTCGCGTCCGACCGCCCGCGCGTCCTCGAAATCGGGCGACCGTCGGGACCCGCCGGGGCCACATCGCACGCGATCGGGGCGATGTACCGAGGAGTCGGTGTGGATGCCGGCGCCGCGCGGCACCTCGGGCCGACCGACCGTGCGCAATGCCGAGCCCGGCCACGGCCCGTGGGCCGAACGCGCCGCGACGCGCGAGCCGGTGCGCCGGGCGCCGATCCGGGCGCACCGTCACCAGGTGTCGATACCCGTACCGCGCCCGCTGTTGCGCCGGCCGTCGCGAGGTGGACCGGGCTGCGCGAGCAACGCCGCGGCCACTCCCGCATGCGGCGGCCGCCCCCGCCCGTCATCGCACCGGGCGTGGGGCGGACACCAGCGCGTCACTGGCGGGGTGTTTCCGGTGCGACCGCGGAGGACCGGTGGGTCCGAGTCGCGCCGGCGGGAGGCGTCTCGCCGGTGAGCCGTCCGGTCCGGCTCATCCCGAGGAACATCGACCCCAGCCCGAGCAGCAGCGCGAGTGCGCCTGTGACGACGTTGTTCCAGATCGTCGAAGTGGTATCGACATTCCCGCTGACGATCCACGGGGCGAGGATCGTCCACAGGCCGATCAGCGGAGCGGCCCAGACGATGCCGTGAGTGCGGCCGTACACCGAGGCGAACCCGAGGGCCAGCATCGCCAGGGCGATACCGCAGATGAGGTTGTTGACCGTCAAGGTCGTCAAGCCGTTGAACCCGACGACCCACGGGGAGATCGCGAGGTACAGCCCGGTCAGAAACAGCAGGCCGGTGACCGCCTGGGCATCGGGCGCCTCTGAGGCGCGTTCGTACTTTTCCCGCAATTCCACGATGTCGGGGTGCCGACTCATCATGGTTTCACTACTCATGTTCTCCACCACCTTCCGACGTAGTGGCGAATCGCGATCTCGAGCCGGACGGCCTGCGCTCGGTCGGGAAACGCGGCCCGGGAGCTCGCCACTCACTTATATATCATGTCGTGATACTATCACTCCATGATGGAACGGTCGATACCCTCGTCCACCTCGCTCACCGACCAGGACTACGCAGAGCTGCTGGCGTTGCGGAGCGGGCTGCGCCAGCTGCTGCGCTGGAGCGAGCGGCGGGCGGCCGAAGCCGGGCTCACCGACACCCAACATCAGTTGCTGCTGGCGATCCGTGGACATTCCGCCCCGGAAGGGCCCAGCATCGGCGAGATCGCCCGCTACCTGTCCACCCGCCACCACAGCGTGGTGCAGCTGATCGATCGCACCGAGCAACTCGGCCTCGTCGCCCGCAAGCGCGGGCAGGGCACCGACCGCAGAGTCGTACACCTCACGCTGACCGACGCGGGCAGGGAGGCCCTCGCTTCGCTCGGCGCCACACACCTGGAAGAACTTCAGCGACTGACATCCTTGGGCGGCGCCCTCAAAGACGACACCACCATGCCGCAAGCGGGATGAAGTCGAAGTCACCCGCCCAGGCGACAAGCCAGACCAGACGGACACCGGCCCCGCCCCACCAAGGGCGTGGGGTGGGGCCGGAGACACCGTCAAGCGCGGTATCAACCGGCTCGAACGGGATCGGGCGGTGGCGACCCGATTCGACGAACTCGCCGTCCGCCACCTCGCCACGCTCCACCTCGCCGCCATCAATCCATGGCTCGGTAACAGTTGAGGGCGGGCACGCGCCCGCCCTCGCCTGCTACTCGACTTCGAGACACTGCCCAGTCTCGGTTCAGGGAAGAACCTGCGGGACCACGTCGGGGTTCACCGCACCGACCAAGGCGCCGATCAGCCCACCGAGGATCGGCCCACCGGAACCCGTGGCCGAACCGACCGCCGAGCCGATACCGGCACCCAGAGCAGCGCCGTTCAACACGGGATCGGGGTACTGGGCGCCCGGGTTGGTCTTGACGTCCTGAGGCTCCTCCAGCGGAATACCGGCGATCGGCGCGGCCTGCGCATCGGCCATCGGCCCGGCGTCGGCGGAAGCGCCTCCGGCGACGACCGTGGCGGCGATCAGCGGCAGCGTCGAGGCGACGACGGTTTTGACGACATTGTTCGAGATCATTGCTCGCCTTTCGAACGAGTTGTGAAGTTGCCGAAGGGTATCCATCAACACAGCAGCTCCCCACCGATGGAAAGGCTCTGACAGCATCCCGCCGCGGCCACAGTCCTCAGGTCTATCGGCACGCCTGCCGAGGAGCGATCGACCTGAGCCCTCTGGTTCGGCGCACACCTTCGATGGTTGCTCGACCGCCTTCCTCGCCGGGCTCCCTGATGCGGTGTTCATTTCCTTTGACGCCGCCATAGTTTCTCGAACACTCGGGCCGAAATCGCCTCAGGTACGGGAAGGCTTGGCTCGACCGTAATCGGCGGCTGCTCGAAAAATGTGTCGGGAAGTCGAAGTGTTCACAATCTCCAGGGGGTCCTTTTCCGGCCGTTCGGTCGTCGGGTCGCTCTCCGACGAGCTACGCGGTTCGCGGGGTTCGTCACCTGGTGTCGGCGCCGGCCTCGTAGGTGTCCCAGGCCCACTTGTACAAGGGATCGATTTCCTCTTCGCCGATGCCGTGCTCTTCCGCCTGGTGTAGCAACTCCATCGCCAGTTCCGAGCGTTTCACCAGTTCCGAGAATCGGTATTCGCAGGTCTCGATGACGGCAAAGGCGCCCAGCAGCGCCAGGGGACCGCGCACCTCGGGATCGAGCGCCGGATTGCCGAGGTGGAGGTCGATCCGCGCGGCAATTTCATCCCACCGGCCCGGCTCGCTCGATGACCGATAGGCAGGATCGAAGTATTCGGCCAACGGCTCGGGCAGTCTTCCCGACTCGACGAGAGCGAGAGCGCTCGGTGGTATCGACGGTGCGGCGAACATCTTTCCTCCTGCGTGGTCGACCGGGCTCGGCGGAATCGGGCAGTTCGCCGATCGGTACGGAACGGCGGGACGCTATCAGCGGACCAGGACAATGTTCAGAGAACTCATACGCCCTTTTCTGTACGATCGCCCAATGACGGATACCGCTGCGCTCGAGCCGTTTCCCCTTCACGGCGACGCCGCGGACCCCGATAGGCGAGGCGGGGCACTGATCGGGTACGCCCCCGTCTCGGCTCGGCGGACCCGCGCGTTGAAGGCGCCCTGGTGCGAGTAGATGTTGTCCGCCGATAAGTCCGGCAAGGATGCCGAGCGCGAACAGTTGCCGGCGTGCCTGGACCACAGGCGCGCCGACGCCTCCCTCGACCGGCTGGGCGGCTCGTCGCAGGCTCCGATCCCGATCGCGGCCGGTTTGCGGCGCCGCGGTATCGGGTTCCGGTCGCTGCACGAATCTCTCGACACCACCACCCCCGGTGGCCGTCTGGTGTTCCATGTCTTCGCCGCGCCGGCCGCATTCCTCGAGTATGTGCTGCCCGAACCGGGGCGCGCTTCACCGATCCGGTGAAGGGCGCAGGCGACGGTGCCCGGGATCTGGTCGCGCGCCTGCGTGATGATCTGAGGGGGCTGCTTCGCCTTCGGTCCGAAAGGCCACAGCGACTGGATGCACCGTCGAGCCGATGGCGTCCGAGAAGCCGACCGTGTCACCGAGCGCGCCGCCGCGGAGGGAAGCGCTGGAGTCGCGGCTACCCGGGATGCGGAGGAACACACCGCCGGCCCGGCTCTCACCGCCTCACGGGCGGCGCGGACACCGCTCACCGACCTGTCGCATATGCCGCCGCTGGGAGATCTCTACGACGGCGCCCACCGCGGTGATCTCGACGACTACGACCTGACCGATATGCTGCGAGGGCTCCAGCGCCGATACGGCCCCTACCAGGTCGAGGACCTCAATGCCTGGTACGAACGCCCGTGGGTCCGGGAAGACGGAAGCATCCACCCCGCGAACGTGGGCTTCACCGCGGAGATCCGAACTCCCGGCGGAGAAGACGCCGGATCGATCATCTACAGCTTCACCCGCGACAGCCGGGGAAACCTGGTCGTCACCCACGACCTCACCGAACTCGAGGAAGGCTTCACCGGCAAAGGTTTCTCCACCGCATTCGCCGCGTCCACCGAGGACTACTTCCGCCGATCGGGCGTCGACAGAATCGAGTTGACAGCGACCCGACTGCGGGAAGACGACTCGCTCGACGGCGCGGTCGCCTGGGCGAAAGGCGGCTATGACTGGAACACCGACCCCGAGAAGCTGGCGAAGTCGGTCGACAACATGAAATCGCGCATCGACCTCCTGCTCGAGGGGGAGATCGGCGCCTTGAGCGACCGCGACATAGCCCTACTCGAAGATATGCGCACACGATTCGGCCGTTCACCAGTGGAATTCCCTTCACCTCAGGAACTGGTCATGCTCTCGGGCGACAACACGAAACTCGGCGAAGCACTGATGAAAGGATCATTGTGGTACGGGATGAAGAAACTGTGACCCCCACCCCGGAAGAGCGCGAATTCATCCGGGCCCGCAGCAAGGCCACCTCCGACCACTTCATGCGGTTCGTCACCGAACGCGCCCTCGATACCGATCCCGACACCTGGCCTGAAGCCGACCGAAAAGAGTTCGACCGGCAAGCACGCCTGCTCACCGAGGAGTGGAAAACCCGCGCCCGCGAAACCTTCGGGCTGTGAAACCGTGCGCATAGCGCCGGGCCACTCAGCTCTGCCGTTCGCGGAGTTGCGGCGGAGCGTCATCGCGGCCCTCGCTGCGGAGGTATGGCCCGTCGCCGCAGGGGACTCGGCGCCGAGCCGGCCGTCGGCGACGACCTGCGGCCCGGGGTCCGGACGGTCACGCCACCGTGGTCAGCACCCGTGGGCCGCCGGCGGTGATCGCGACAGTGTGCTCGGCATGGGCGGTGCGGGAGCCGTCGGCCGAGCGGATGGTCCAGCCGTCGGGATCGGTGACGATCCGGTCGGTGGTCGCGGCGAACCAGGGTTCCAGGGCGAGAGTGAGGCCCGGTCGCAGCCGGAAACCGCGGCCCGCGCGTCCGGCGTTGGAGACGTGCGGGTCCTCGTGCATGGTCCGCCCGAGCCCGTGACCGCCGAACTCGGTATTGACCGGATAGCCGTACACGCCGGCGACGGCGGAGATGGCCGCGGAGATATCGCCGATCCGGTTACCCGGCTGCGCGGCCTCGATGGCCGCGGCCAGCGCTTCCTCGGTGGCACGGACCAGCCGCAGGTCCTCGGCGGCGGGGGTTCCGACGATCACGGTGGTGGCGGCGTCGGCGACCCAGCCGTCGATGCTCAGCGCCAGATCAGCGGTCAGCACATCGCCGTCGCGCAGCGTGTAGTCGAAGGGTAGACCGTGCAGGACGGCGTCGTTGACCGACAGGCACACCGTATTGCGGAACGGACCGCGCCCGAACGAGGGCGCGTAATCCCAGTAGCACGACACCGCGCCCCGCTGCCGGATCCGTTCACGCACGATCATCTCCAGGTCGAGCAGGTTCACGCCCACTGCCGCGACCGCCCGCAGTTCCGCCAGGATCTCGGCCACGAACGCACCCGCGACCCGCATCCGCTCGATCTCCTCGGGCGATTTCAACTCCACCATCAGTACCTCCACAGCTATCGGCATTTCTATACCATCCTTGCGGTACATTAATACCACTCTTTAGAGTGGAGGTATGGTCCGCCTGCCTCTCACCGCCTCCCAGATCGACGCCGGCCGCCGCCTCGGAGTCCGGTTGCGTACCGCCCGTGACGGGCGCGACCTCGCCGAGGTCGCCCGCGCGGCCGGTATCTCCCCGGAGACCCTGCGCAAGATCGAAACCGGGCGCCTCCCCTCCCCGGGCTTCGGCACGGTCGTCTCCCTGAGCCGCGTCCTCGAGCTCCCCCTCGAGGAGCTGGCCGAGATCTGGACCGCGGACAACCTCGCCGAATCCGCGTGACCTCGCCGGCCATCGCGTCTCGCAAGAACCCGGCGGAACAGTCAGGCCGCCCCGTCGTCGCGCCGAGTCGGCACGCGCGCCAGCGGAAGATCCACTACATCGCCCACCCCTCCAGCGCGGCCCGCGCGCGACACCGGGCCATGCCGGACAGCCGCCGATCCCGGTCGACCGGCGCGCGGAGCAGGCCGGCATCAGCCCGGGGAGCGCATCCGCCGTGACCTACGCGCCGGCCTCGCCGGCCGGCCGGTACCCCACGAACTCCCAGCGTGCGATGCGGCCGATCGCCTCGGCCAGCGCAGCCCAGGTGGGGCGGTCCAGATCGCGCAGGAAGCTTTCGACCCGGCGACGGACCTCCGCCGCATCGATACGGTCGAGCACCAGTGCGTGGTCGACCGGACGGAAACCGTCTCCGTCCGCCGCCGCCGCGTCACCGCCCGAAGCGTGGACGACGAGATCGAACGATTCTTCCCCCACTGCGCCCGCCGGGCCGATCATCAACTGCACCAGCGCCGCGTCCACCACGCGCACGGCTTCCGGGTCCGCGAGATCGACATCCGGACTGTGCATACCCTTCAGTTCCGCTCTCATCGCGGCTCCTCGATTTCGAGATGCGCGTTGCTCTCCCAGTGCCGGCCGGTATCCGACCGTGACTCGTAATTGGCCTCCACGCCCCGCCCGGACGGTTTCTGCTGCGGCGGGCGGTACTGCCGCAACCCGTCTTCGCTGACCCAGCGATGAGTGCCGCCGTAGGGCAAACGCTTGGCCCCGGTCCCGACCCAGGCCAGCCCGGCGGCATCCGCCTCGGCCCGGGCGGCCCGGCCGATGCCGAAATTGCCGGTTCCCGCGCCCGCGCTGTGCAGGATCCGGACCACGCGCGGGCGGTTCGGCCGAGCGGGTGTCGCCTTCTCCCCGTCCACCCGCGGCATCGCGGCACCGGACCCGCTCTCCGCACCCACCTTCCCCTCGACGCCGGCCGGACCGACCCCGGGAATCCGCTCCGCCCCCGCGGCATCCCCGGCCACCAGCTTCCCCGGCCCGAACCCGGTGCCGATACCGATCAGACCGTCGACCTCGGCCCGGACCTTCTGGACATAGGTCTGGACATAGCCGGACAGACGGTTCGCGAATGCGACGTACTCGTGCGGGACCCGCGACACCGGCAGCCTCTCAGAAATCCGAAACGCCGGTCAGTCTATTTTACGGTGTCGAATCGATGCACAGCGGCTATCGATACCGGAGGAAGCCGCCGGTACACAGGGCGAGCGAACCGATCGAGGGTCGAGGCGATCGAGGACGGCCAGGCGCCGGGCCGGACGGCCGTCGACCGCGACGCGGGCCGAACGGTCCGCACAGCGGGCGCCGGCCGATGTCGGAACCCACCGAGAAGTTTTCGGCACGGTGCGCGCAGCGCCTACCGTGCCACCTATGGGATTTCGAGATACCGATACGGCTCGGGTACCAGGCGCGGGCCGGCCGGATGGCCGGTCCGTGCCGGCGGGCCGCGGTCGGGCGGCCGAGTCCCGGACGCACGGCGGTGGGAGAGGGATACGGGCGGCGGTCGTCCTGCTCACGGGCCTGCTGGTCGCGGCATGCACCGGGGAATCGCCCGCACCGGCGGCAACCGACGATCCGCTGGGCACCGTGGTGCACGAGACGTTCACGGCCTTGCGCGAGGCCCACGACATTCCCGGCCTCGCCGTGGGGGTGGTCCACGGGGATCGGACCCGGCTCTTCGAGTTCGGTACCACCGCCCCCGGCGGCGACCGCCCGGTCACCGAGCACACCCTCTTCGAGATCGGTTCGGTCAGTAAATTGTTTACCACATTGCTGGCTGGTTCCGCCGCCTCCCGCCAGCGTCTCGACCTCGACGACACCCCGGGCCGGTATCTGCCGCAACTCCGCGATCACCCGATCGACGGCGCGCGGATCAGGGATATCGCGACCTATACCGCCGGTGGTCTGCCGCAGCAGTTCCCCGCCGAGGTGACCACGGAGGCCGAGATGTGGCGCTGGTTCCAGCAGTGGCGCCCGGTGTACCCACCGGCGACCACTCGCCTCTACGGCAACCCTGGCATGGCCCTGCTGGGACAGGTGACCGCCGCGGCGCTCGGCCGGCCGTTCGAGGACGCGATGCGGGCCGAGATACTCGGGCCGCTGGGCCTGCGGAACACCTACTTCGAGGTGCCGGCAGCGCAGCAGGAAGACTACGCCTGGGGGACAGCGCCATCGGGGGCTCCGGTGCGGGTTTCACCCGGCCCCGGAGATACCGAGGCCTACGGGTTGAAGACGACCGCTGCCGATCTGCTGTCCTTCGTCGCGGCGAATATGGACGGTGGGCGAGCTCCGCTCGATATGCGCGGACCGCTGGACGCGACCCGGCACGGCTACTACCGAGTCGGCCCGATGACCCAGGCACTGGGCTGGGAACGCTTCGACTACCCCACCGCACTCGAGACGCTGCAGGCCGGTAACTCGGCCGAGATCATCAACGGTCCCCGGCCGGTCGAACCGACCGGGGACCCGTCCGGTCCGGTGCTGTTCGACAAGACCGGCTCCACCGGCGGATTCGGCACCTACGTCGCGTTCGTACCCGGACGATCCATTGCCGTCGTCGTGCTGATGAACCGGAACATCCCGATACCCGCCCGCGTCGCCGCCACCCACCGGGTGATCGAAGCTCTCGACTCGAAGTAGCGACCACCTGCGCCGGTACGCGCCGTGCGGATTCGGGCAAGGCCGCGCGCAGCATCGGCTTCGAGGGCGTCGCCCAGCCACCGACGGGCGACGATCGGGAGCACGGTTATGGCGCCCGGCCGGAAACCACCGACGACGTCAGCAGCCGTCGCCGCGCCGCTCAGCTCTTACGTTTGGAGGTAGTGGGTTTGCTGGGCTTCTTCTTGCTGTTGTTCTTCCCGTCGCTGTCGGGCTCCCATTCGTAGCCGGGAGTCCCGTTCTCGCAGTAGGAATTCGCGACTTTGGTATCGGTGGCGTCGAATTCGCACCACCGGTCGCTTCCGCAGGCGACCGAACCGAGGCCGGCGGCGAGGGCGATCACCACGGTGCCGGTGACAGTGCGCAGACGGGTGCCGGAATACATATTCTCTCCTGGTCTTACGAGGGAAGGGCGCCCGCGCGGTGGCGGGTCAGGGGGTGAGCCGGAGGCGGGCGACGACGGCGCGGTGGTCCGTACCCGCGAGGGTGAATGTACTGATGTTCTCGGTGGTGCCGCCGGAAACCAGAATATGATCGATTCCGATCAGCGGCCCCCAGGTTCGGTCGGCCGGATAGGTGAGCAGCCGTCCCGCGCCGGCCTGTTCCGCGGCAGCGGCGAAATCGCCGCCCACCAGGCGGCGGAAGGCGGCGTGGTCGCTGGTCGCGTTGAAATCGGCGCCGACCACCGCCGGGCCCGGCGATTCGCGCAGGATGGTGTCGACGGCACCCATCTCCTTCGCCCAGACGGCGGCGTCGGCGGTCGGCGGAAGCGGGTGGAAGGCGTGGACCGCGACGGATCCGAGGGCGGGATGGACGAGTGTCGCGGACAGGTTACCGAGCACGAACTCCTGGTGCCGCACCGGATCCGACAGCGGGAACCGGCTGTAGATACCGGTACCCCCGCCCCCGGGACCCGGATCCAGATAACTGTGTGGAAGCAGCGTGCCCAGACCGGCCGCGGCGAGCGCGTCGACCGCCTCGGGCGTGAGTTCGTCCACGGTGAGCACATCGGCTCCGCGTTCTCGCACCGCGGCCACCAGCGCGGTGGTATCCGCCCCACCGAACAGCAGATTCGATTGCAACACGGTCAGTTCGGCGCCGGCGGCGGCGCGACTGTCCGGGACGAACAGCGGCAGTTGGGTCCACAGCACCCCGGCGAGCACGATCATCGCCGCCGCGGCGCTGCGCCATCCGCGCGCGACCAGGAACAGCAGCAGGGCGGCCACGGCGCCCAGCATCAGATATGTCGCTCCCGCGGCCAGCAGGATCAGTTCCCGCCGCTGCCAGCCCCCGACATAGAGGGCCAGACCGAAGGCCCCGGCCAGCAGCGCACACCACCCCGCGCCGAGTAGTACCCGGCGGACAACTCCGTGCGTCATACCCGCAAACCTATCGGGCGCGCTCGAGAAAACCTTGCGAAGTCCTTGCGGCGAAGCCCGCCCGGCCCGTGCTACAGAAGTTCAGTGCCCGCGAGCCGGATCGCACCCGTGCGGTTCCGCGCCCGTCCGGGCACGAGGACTCTCACCGGCGCCTACCGTGGGCCGCGGCCGTAAGCGCAACGCGGACACCGGAACGACCACGTCGGCCACTCGTGGCCGACGTTCAGAGGGCCCCGCCGGCATCGATCTGCTGAGTGGTCCCGGTGATGTAGCGTCCGTCGTCGGAGACCAGATGCAGAACCGTGGCGGTGATGTCCTCCGGCTCCAGGGCGACCACCGGGAGCCGGTTGAGGGCGCGGGCCGCCTCTTCGAAATCGGCGCGGTCCGGGTTCGGCAGATCCGGGCGGAACAGGCGATAGGTGGCGTCGTTCAGGATCATGGGGGTGGCGACGGTTGTCGGATGCACGGTGTTGACCCGGATATCGTGCGGGGCCAATTCTTTGGCGAGCACCTTCATCAGCATCACCAGGCCGGACTTGGACGCCGAATAGTGCGCGGTGTTCTCGTTGGCGTGGAACGCGGCCAGCGAACTGGTGACCACCACAGAGCCGCCACGGCCGCCCTCGATGATGTGCGGAACGGCGGCCTTGAGCGATTTCCACACTCCGGTGAGGTTGATGTCGATCATGTCCTGCCAGACGTCTTCGTCCATCTCCAGCGTGGGCGCCGGACTGGAGATCCCGGCATTGGCGACGACGATATCGAGCCGCCCGAATTCCGCCACTCCCGCGGAGACCGCCGCGGTCAGCGCGGCGAGATCGCGGACATCGGCGTCCCGGGCGACAATGCGGCGACCGGTGGCCTGCACCAGACGGACCGTCTCCGCGAGGTCGGCGGCATCGGCGAGCGGGTACGGGACACTGGCGACCCGGGCCGTGGTGTCGACGGCGATGATATCGGCGCCCTCCTGCGCAAAACGTACCGCGTGCGAACGCCCCTGGCCGCGCCCGGCACCGGTGACGAATGCGGTCCTGCCGTCCAATTTGCCCATGAGTCACTCCGTATCGCGCACCGTATCCGCACTTTTGCCGTAGCTCGACAATATGGCACCGACTGTCGGAAGTCGATGGCGTGTGCGCCCACCCACGGCAACCCTGGCGCAACCTTCCGCGCGGAGGGTGACCTATGATCTTGATGCCCGCAGCGCAGCGGACCGGCCGAAACAGTTCCCGGGCCAACGTCTCTTCCTTGTTCTGCCGTTGGCTGCCGATATGCTTGGAGCACGCCATGATCACGCCGCCCGACCCCGTGCCATCACCCCTGGGCCCCGGTCGAGGCGATGAAGAGCGATACCCGCTCTACTCCGCCGAATTCACCGCCGATCCGCACCGCGCCTACCGGGAGATGCGGGAACGACACGGCGCCCTGGTACCGGTGGAGCTGGCGCCCGGCGTTCCCGCCACTTTGGTGATCGGCTACCGCGCCGCGCTACGAATCCTGAACGATCCGGCCCGGTTTCCCGCCGACCCTCGCTACTGGGAAAAGACCGTCCCCGCCGACTGCCCGGTGCTGCCGGTCCTGCAGTACCGGCCGAACGCACCGCGCAGCGCCGGCGCCGAGCACACGCGCTACCGGAGCGCCGTCACCGCGGCACTGGCCGGGGTGGATCTGCACCGGCTGCGGGACACCGTCGAACGCTTCGCGGCGCCCCTGATCAACCGGTTCTGCGAGACCGGTTCGGCCGATCTGGTGGCCCAGTACGCGTTCCCGCTGACCTTCGAGATCATCAACGCGATGCTCGGCTGCCCACCCCGACATCAGCGATCGCGCCGCGGCCGCGACCGCCGCCATCTTCGACGGCATCGACTCGGAGAAGGGCAATCTGATGTTCGGCGAGGCGGTGCAGGAACTGGTGGACGCCAAACGCGCCGCGCCGGGCGAGGATGTCACCACCCGGCTGTTGCACCACGCCGCGGCCCTCGACGAAACCGAGATGATTCATCAGGTCGTCGCCCTCTACGGCGTCGGTATGGGGCCGATGCAGAGTCTGATCATCAATACCCTGTGCCTGATCCTCACCGATGACCGATTCGCCGACGAAATGCTCGGCGGCGCGCTGGCCACCCGCGACGCACTCGACGATGTACTGTTCGACGATCCGCCGCTGCCCAATGCCAGTGTCACCTATCCGCGCCAGCCCACCCTGGTCGACGGTGTCTGGCTGCCCGCCCACGAGCCGGTGGTGATCAGTCTCGCCGGATGCAACAAGGATCCGGAGATCGGGACCGGTCACCACACCGGCAACCGGTCACATCTGGCCTGGGGTGCCGGACCGCACGCCTGCCCTGCCCAGCCCACCGCGTACCTGATCGCGCAGGAGGCCATCGACCAACTGCTCGACGCGCTGCCCGAGCTGCGGCTCGCGGTCCCGGCGGCGGAACTGGTCTGGCGGCCGGGTGTACTGCACCGCGCCCTCGCCGCGCTCCCGGTCACCTTCCCGCCCACACCGCCACTGCCGGTGGTTGGCTGAGGCGCGGGCCCGCGCCCAGGCCGGGAACCGGCTACCGTGCCACCAGGTCGGGTGCGGAACGACCGGGGACCGGAACGAATCGCGGGATGTACCGGAACATCACCGCGGCACCGGTCACCGAGACCACGCCCAGGCCCGCCACCGCCGGACCCAGTGCGACCACGGTGGCCGCGGCCCCGGCGGCCAGCGGGCCGAGGAACATCCCGAAATCGTGGGTCAGCCGCCAGGCCGCCAGGAATTCCGCGCGAGTGGCGGCCGGGGCCACATCGGCGCCCAGGGTCATGATCACGCCGTTACCGAAACCGTTGCCGATTCCCATGATCACGGCCACCGCGCCGATGGTCCACACATCCTGGGCCAGGGGCAGCAGGAAATAGGACAGCGCGATGATCAGCAGCGACGGCACCGCGATGAACCGGCGGCCGTAGCGATCCATCAGCTGCCCGGCCGGATATGAGCACAGCAGGTCGAAGGCGGCGCCGATACCGAACACCAGCGACGCCGACGCGGCGGGCAGGCCGATATGGTCGGCCCACAGGGGAAGCGCCGCCTCCCGGGAGGCGCGGGCCGCACCCATGAGCAGTGAGCCGGCGCCCAGCGTGGCCAGCAGTCGCCGGTGCCGGCGCAGGATCGTCACCAGCGAGGCCCCGCCGGCCGGGGCGTCGTGGGCACGCGGCGGGTCGGGCACCCGCGACATCAGATAGCCGGAGACGATCACCCCGGCCAGCTGTACCGCGAATCCGCCGCGGGTCCCCACCCCGAGGATCACCAGTGCGCCCGCGAAGGGGCCGATGAGAAAGCCCAGCCGCCACATCAGCGCGAAAGTCGCCATGGCCCGGGCCCGCATCTCGACCGGCACCACCTCGGCGAGATAGCTCTGCCGGGCCAGCCCCCACACCGCGTTGGAGACCCCGGTGAGCAGTGCGCCGACCGCCAGCACAGCGGGCGTCCAGGCCAGCAGCGACAGCAGTACCCCGGTGGTGCCGATCAGCGATCCGGCGATGATCGACCGCCGCTCACCGAAGCGGGCCACGACCCGCCCGGCCGGGAGATCACCCAGTACCGCGCCGAGCCCGACGAGTGCCACGATCACCCCGGCCACGCCCACCGGGGCGCCGAGGTCCCGGGCGGTCAGCGCGATCACGGGAGAGCCGGCGCCCTGACCGATCCCGAACACCGCGGACGGGACGAAGACGGTGGGCAGGAGGGGACGCAGCGTTGTCCAGGTGGATGTCATCCGTTCGGCTCGGCCGCGCGCTACCCGACCACCTTGCCGTCCGGTCCGGCGTTCTCCGGATAGGTGCCATTGGCGTAGGGGTTGAACTCGTTGGTGTAGAGGTCCTTCGCGGCCAGCTTCCCGCTCTCCACCTCACCGTTACGGACCAGCCAGTCGATCCACAGCTGGATCTCCTGCTCGCGCGTGACGCCGCCGGGTCCGGCGACACCGGTGCTCTTCCAGTAGTCCGCCTTGTCGGGGCTCTCGCCCTCCCGTCCGCGGCGGGTGATGATGTCCTTGAACTTCGCGATCACCTGGTCGCGCGGTGTGGTCTGCGCCCAGCGGATCGCGCGGGCGGTGCCCTGGGTCAGATCCGCGACGGCGTCGCGGTGACGGGCCAGGAAGTCGTCGCGAACGATATAGGTGCCGTAACTGAACGCACCGAACAGATCGCCGTCGGTGAACAGCGGCCGGACCCCACCCCGGGCCACGGCCTGGTCCCGCCAGATATCGAACAGTGCGACCGCATCGATCTGGCCCTGCCGCAGTGCTTGTTCCGCGTTCACCGGCGGTACCACGGTCAACTCCACCTGGGCGATCTCGTCGTTGGACAGACCCTGCTGGGCCAACCACTCCCGGGCCACGAACTCGTGGTGCGCGCCGAGGGTGTTCACCCCGAACTTCTTGCCGATCAGATCGCGGGCACTGCGGATCGGGCTGTTGTCCAGCACGTAGTACCCGGTGAAATTCTCCTTGTCCGAACCGTAGTAGCTGATCACCGAGGTGACCGGGGAACCGGCGGCGGCGAGTTTCACGACGGCGCCATTGAACGCTCCGCCGATATCGGTGGCGCCGGTGGCCGCGGACTGGATATCCTGCGGCCCGCTGGTCGTATTGCCGACCCAGTCGAGCGCGACCTTGTCGAAATATCCGAGATCGGCGGCGAGTTCGGGATAGGTGACCTGGCTGGCCCAGCCCTGGTAGCGGATGAGCGTCCTACCGTCCTCGGTCGTCCGGGCTTCCGACGAAGTGCCGCACGCCGACACCAGGGAGACGGCCGCGAGCAGCGCGAAGAGCAAGGCCGGCACACGTTTACGCATGGCGTGATCATGACGACGCGGGCCGCCGGCGACGAGATTTGCACTACCCGCGATTCCAATCGTTGTCCGCCGGGTGGCCCGGGGGCAGCCTGGCATTCGTCACTGTGACCCGCGCTGCGCCGAGGTGGACGCGGTCGTCGGAACAAGGGGTTCGAATGACGGATGTGCACGAACTGAGCACCGATGTACTCGTGATCGGTGGCGGCCCCGCCGCCACCTGGGCGGCCCTGCGTGCGGCACGCGCCGGCGCCGACGTGGTGCTCGCCGACAAGGGCTACTGCGGGACCAGCGGCGCCACCGCCTCGGCCGGCACCGGAGTGTGGTACGTCCCGCCGGATCCGGTCGAACGCGAGGCCGCGATCGCGAGCCGCGCCGGCCTGGGCGGCTACCTGGCCGATCAGCGCTGGTCGGAGCGGGTACTCGACGAAACCTACGAGCGGCTGAACGAACTCGCCGAACAGGCACGGTTCCCCTTCCCGGTAGGACCGGACGGCAGGCAATTGCGCAATGGACTGCAGGGCCCGGAGTACATGCGGCGGATGCGGATCCGGGTACGCCGGGCCGGTGTGCGGATCCTCGACCACAGCCCGGTCACCGAACTGCTGGTCGACGCGGCGGGTGCGGTCGCGGGGGCCGCGGGCTACCGGCGCCAGGCCGGGGAGAGCTACCGGGTCCGGGCCGGCGCGGTGGTGCTGGCGACCGGCGGATGCGCCTTCCAGTCCAAGGCACTGGGCTGCGATGTGAACACCGGTGACGGTGCGCTGTTCGCGGTCGAGGCCGGGGCCGAGCTGTCCGGGATGGAGTTCTCGAACGCCTACGGCATCGCGCCCGAGGGCACCTCGGTGACCAAGACGGCGTTCTATCATTTCGCCACCTTCTACCGCGCCGACGGCAGCGTGCTGGAAGGAGCCGGCGGCCGTAACCGCTCTCCTATCGCGGCGGAACTGCTGCGCGACAGAGTTTTCTGCCGAATTGATCAGGCCGACGAGCCGGCCCGGGCCGCCATGCGCCGGGCCCAGCCGAATTTCTTCCTGACCTTCGACCGGCTCGGCATCGATCCGTTCACCGAGAAGTTCCCGATCACGTTGATCGCCGAGGGCACCGTCCGCGGTACCGGCGGTATCCGCCTCGTCACCGACGAATGCGGTACCAGCGTGCCGGGTCTCTACGCGGCCGGTGACGCCGCGACCCGTGAACTGATCTGCGGCGGTTTCACCGGCGGCGGCAGCCACAATGCCGCCTGGGCGATCTCCTCGGGCACCTGGTCGGGTGCCGGTGCCGCCCGGTACGCCCTGTCGCTCGGGGCCGGGGCGGCAGGCCGCCGGGTGACCGGGATCGGCGCGGTGGGCGCCCGGCCGGAGGGCCGCCGCCGCGATCACGATCCACGACAGGTGGTGGCCGCCGTGCAGGGCGAGGTCCTGCCCTACGACAAGAACTATCTGCGGCGCGGCAGTGTGCTCACCGAGTCGCTGACCACCCTGGACGCCCTCTGGTCGGAGATCCGCGAATCACTCGGCGGCGACGGCGCAGACCGGGTGCGCACCCGGCAGGCCGCGGCGATGGCCGCGCACGCGCGCTGGATGTACCGGGCGGCGCTGGCCCGCACCGAGACCCGGGGCATGGCGAAACGGCTGGATTTTCCGGACCAGGACCCCGATCAGCACTATCGGCTGATCACCGGCGGACTGGACCGGATCTGGGTGCGGCCGGAGCAGGCGGCGATGCCCGCGGCGGTGGCGTCGTGATCGAACTCGTCTCCGCGCAGCGCTGCATCGCCTGCGATAAATGCATCGCGGTATGCCCCACCGATGTTTTCGACCGCGGCGCCGACGGTATCCCCGTGATCAGCCGGCACAGCGACTGCCAGACCTGCTTCCAGTGCGAGGCGAACTGCCCGGCCGACGCGCTGTTCGTCTCCCCGCGCACCACCCCAGAACCGGACTCCTCGCCGGCCGGTGATCAGGAGGAACTCGCCCGCAGCGGGCTCCTGGGCAGCTACCGTGCGCAACTCGGCTGGGGCAAGGGCCGCAAACCCGGCACGCTGCGGGCGGTCGGGCCCGCCCTGCAACCCGGCGGGTCGCCGCTCACCAGCTGATCGACCGGGCGGACGGGCAGATTCCCGGTGGCCTCGACGAGCAGCTGCCCCGCGACTCGGCCGATGGCACCTCCTGCGCTCCCCGCATGGTGCCACAGACACCGGCGCGCCGACCGCGGCGCGCGTCCGGACGCTCCCGCACGATCCGCGCCCCGGGGGGGTCTTTCGCGGCGGTCCCTCGGCCACCGGCGCCGAGCCGAGTACGTGGGGCGGGCGGCTACCGCGTGTCCGTACCCGCGGCGACGGCCTCGCTCTGGATCCGGTCGAACTGCGCGCCCATGGCCTCGGCCAACGCGGTCGCCGCCGAGAGCGGACGCACCATCACCATGAAATCGTCGATTTTGCCGTCCTCGTCGAAGTGCAGGAAATCGCAGCCGGTGAGCCGCTTACCCGCGACCGTCGCCTCGAAGACGAGCGCGTGGTCGCGGCCGCCGGGGTCGGCGATCTCCCGGATGTAGCGGAAATCCTCGAAAACGCGCAGCACACCGCGCAGGATGGCCGCGGTGAGGGGTTTACCCGGGTACGGCTTGAACGCCACCGGGCTGGTGAACACCACGTTGTCGGCCAGCAATGCCTCGATGGCGGCGGAATCGCGCTCCTCCACCGCCTTGCGGAACGGATGCATGCGGAACCTCGCTACTCGATGTGCCGACCGGATCTGCCCCGGCCGGTCCCTCCCGCACGCTAACCAGGTCGCCCGCCGATGTCCACGTCCGCTTGCCACCGACCCCGAGGCGGCAGAGCGAAGAGCACCGGCATCCACTCGTGGGCGCCCCAGCGGACCCACCGCGCATGCGTCGCTCCCACCCACAGACCCCCAGGAACTACCCCTGGGCCCCGAGGCAGGAATCGAGTCCGCCCGTTTCCCGGCGTTCGGTGAGCCCTGCCGCTGAAGAATCGATGGCCGTTATCACAGTGTCCGCGTTACCGATTCGAGTCGTCAGCTGCGTATTCTTCTGGTCTGTGGCCCGTAGCGACCTGGACGCCGCCGTGGCGCAGGCCTTGCAGCGCATCAGCGGATCCGTCGACGATGTGGCGGGGCTTCTCCGTCGCGATACCAGCTCGTTCGCGCTCCAACTGAACCGCGGAACGGACACGCTGGTGGACTCGAACAAGCTGAATATCGGCGGTCCGTCCACCGACCTGATCGAATCCCGCACCTACATCGAGAGGTTTCTTCCGCGGTGGGTCCAGCCGCCGGTGTCCCGGATCGACAACGCGCCCGAGTTGATCGCGGACGAACTGGAGCGTATCTACCGCTCGGGAGCCAAGGCCCGGTGGGCGAACTACGATCCCGAACTGTTCCGTCAGGGCCACCGCGGATACGAAAGCTGGTTGAAGTCCGACGAGCCGCTCGGACCGCTCAACGACCGCTACGGACTCAACTGCTGGGAGATGATCTGCTACGCGGCGGCCCGGACCGGCGTAGTGGACAAGTCCTACCTGCGCGAACTGACCGAGTTACCGCGTGATCCCGACGGTGGCTGGAGCATGCCTTTTCTCCTGAAGGCCTGGCTCCCTCGCATGGGCAGCTGGTTGATCCCGGAAGGACGCCGCGTCTACTCCGGCGCACCCGACGGCCCGAAGCCACAGCGCGGCGATATCGTGATGTGGAACCGCGACGCCGAGCACGTGGCGATGGCTACCGGGCGCACCGGGAAGGACGGTTCACCCGAACTGTATTCCTTCTGGTATCTCCCGAAGTACGACCTGCGCTACGACGAGGTAACCGATTCGTACTCGCAGGTCGTGGATGCCGTTCAGGTATCCACGATCAAGGAGCTGACCGATTCGATGCTCGGCATGCGCAATCCCGACGGCTCGCTTTACCACAAGGCGGGTACGACATACGAGGTCACCTTCGGCCGCGGGCCGTGGTGAGCGTTCATGCGGCGGAGCCGGACAGGCCGCGGGTCCATGGCGCGGCAGCCGACACGGCACCAACTCAGCCCGCGGCACCCGGCCGCGGCGTGATCGCGATCCCGACCGATCCATCCGCTCCGCGCAGCAGCTTGTGACCGCGGATCATGAGCTTGCCGATCAGACCGTACTTCCGGCCCACGACTTCCCGGGTGCGCTCGGTGCCCGCGGCGTCCAGGATCTCGGCGGCACCGGGCAGCACCTCTCCGTCCGTCGTACGACCTCGGTTGTCCGAGATCTGCAGGGTCACCTCGGGGTTGCGGCGGATCCGCTTGACCTTCCAGGAGGTCGGGTTCGTCCATACCAGGAGACGGTCGCCGTCGGGCGCCACCCAGACCGGGGTCCCGACGGGCGAGCCGTCCTTCTTGTAGGTGGTCAGCGAAACATATTTGGCCTGCGCCAGCTGGTCCCAGCTCATTGCTACACGGTAGGCCGACACGCGTCGCGCGTCACGGATTGCGCGCCGGGATTTCCACGGCCACCGGTTCTTCGCTCGCGGCCGGTCGCGGGCGGGCCCGCAGCACGAGCGCGCCGAGAAGGGCGGCCGCCGCCACACCCTCATGCCGGAGGACTCCGCGGTCGGCAATGCGCTCGGCTTCGATTTCGGGTTGCTGTGCCTGCTGGACGGACTGGAGGCCCGGCTCCGCGCCCAGCAGTCCGCGCCCCCACGGACGTGGACGAGTCACACCACCGCCGCTGACGGCCGAGGAGCCCGCGACCGGCAGGCGGGCGCGAAGGCACCGATCCACGATCGGTGACCTACAACACAGTGCCGCGCTGTTACGGAGTCCGGTTCGCCGGCGTCTTGTGTGCGTTCGAGACACGACGAGGCAAGGAGCCGACCATGAGCGAGCAGATCACCGGCAGGAAAGTCGCGCTAGTCACCGGGGCGAACAAGGGGATCGGACGCGGGGCGGCCGAACAACTCGCCGGGCTGGGTAGCACTGTCGTGCTGGGTGCCAGAGATCCGCAGCGGGGTGCGGAGGCCGCGGCGGCGCTGCGCGCGGCGGGTGGCGATGTCCATGCTGTTGTCCTGGATGTCACAGATCCGGCGGGAGTCGCGGCGGCGGCGGAACACATCGAGGAGCGTTTCGGCCGTCTCGACGTGTTGATCAACAATGCCGGGATCACCGGCTCCGGGCAGATCTCGCCGCAGGACGCCTACGATCAAGTGCCCAGCACTGTCGATCTGCAGAGGGTCCGGAGGGTGTTCGAGATCAATGTATTCGGCGTGATCACGGTGACCAACGCGATGTTGCCGCTGTTACGGCGATCGCCGGCGCCCCGCATTGTGAATGTGAGCAGTCACGCCGCCTCGCTGACTCTGCTCAGCGACCCGGACGGGCCGTTCGCGGGACTGCTGCCCTCGGCCGCCTACAACCCCTCCAAGTCCGCGCTGGCGGCGCTGACCGTGAACTACGCCAACGAACTGCGCAAGGACGGCTTCCTCGTCAATGCCGCCTGCCCGGGCTACGTCGACACGGACAGCAACAATCACACCGGTTTTCTCACGGTCGCGCAGGGCGCCGCGGTGCTGGTGCGCCTGGCCACCCTCGACGCCGACGGGCCGACGGCCGGCATGTTCGCCGAGGACGGACCCGTGCCCTGGTGACGAGGGGCCGGCCGAGAGGCGGCTGCTGAACCGGGCCGGCCTGCGGGCCGTCGACGAGATCGTGAGCGGGCCGGCGACCGACCCGGCGGTGCTCGCCCGAGCCGTGGACGCGGCCCGGGCGCTGTTCGCCGCTACGGATCCGGGCGGTGAGCCCATCGGGTCAGGGCCGCGGATCACGACATGGTCTCGGCAAGATCGAACATCACATGTTCGGCAAGATCGGTTTCCCCGGGTGTGTCGGCGGCCGCGGGGCTTCTAGGCTCGCGGAGGGCCGCTGCCGCTCCCCCGTGACCGCGGCCGCGGCCCACCCGGACACGGCGTCCAGCGACGCCCACCGCCCGACCGGCCAACGGCGTGCCGGCACCGATACCGCGCCCCGAGCGCCGACGACCCCGAAGGACCCACCGTGAAAAAGACCGTGCTTGCCGCCGCCGCTGTCGTTCTCCCGCTGGTCACCGCCACCGCGGCCGGCGCCGAACCGATACCGGTGATCCCCGAACCGCCGGTGGCGGCCGAGCAGGACGCGGTGCCCTCCGGACCGCTCGGCACCACCTTCCCGGTCCGCACCGGAGGGGATATGGCCGTGACGATCGACCCCGCCGACGAGGTGGTCGAACCGCGCGCCGACGACCAGCGAGTGCTGGTGTACCACGTGACCGCCGAACAGACCGCGGGCAACCCCTACTTCCTGCCGACACTCGACCTGCGCATGGTGACCGCCGACGGGACGACAGTGTACCCGCTCACCGATGTTCCCGGCGAATACCCGGCCGGATTCCTCGAGCCCGGGCAGCCCCGCCACGGGCTGGTGGCCTTCGGGATCGACCGGCAGCAGACGCCGGCGCAGATCATCTTCGCCACCAGCGACTATTTCGTGCAGAGCAGCTGGACCCTCTGAGCCTGCCTATTCCAGCTCACCCTCGGTTTCCAGATACACCTGGCGCAGCCGGTCCAGCGTGTCCCGCTCCGGGCTCGACCACATCCCGCGTTCGGCCGCCTCGAGCAGCCGTTCGGCGATACCGTGCAGCGCCCACGGGTTGGACTGCTCCATGAACTTGCGGTTCGTCTCGTCGAACACATAGCTCTCGGAGAGTTTCTCGTACATCCAGTCGGCGATCACATCGGTGGTCGCGTCGTAGCCGAACAGGTAGTCCACGGTGGCCGCCATCTCGAATGCGCCCTTGTAGCCGTGCCGGCGCATGGCCTCCAGCCAGCGCGGATTGACCACCCGGGCCCGGAAGACGCGCGTGGTCTCCTCCGACAGGGTGCGGGTGCGGACCGCGTCCGGGCGGGTGCTGTCGCCGATATAGGCCTCGGGGTTCTTCCCCGTCAGGGCGCGCACCGTGGCGACCATCCCGCCGTGGTACTGGAAGTAGTCGTCGGAGTCGGCGATATCGTGCTCTCGGGTATCGGTATTCTTCGCGGCCACCGCGATCCGCCGGTACGCGGTACGCATGTCGTCGGCCGCCGGGGCGCCGTCCAGATCGCGGCCGTAGGCGTAACCACCCCAGGTCGTATAGACCTGCGCGAGGTCGTCGTCGGTGCGCCAGCTCTTGGAATCGATGAGCTGGAGCAGGCCCGCGCCGTAGGTGCCCGGTTTCGACCCGAAGATGCGGGTGGTCGCCCGCCGCCGATCACCGTGTTCGGCGAGATCGGCGCGGGCGTGGGCACGGACGTAGTTGATCTGCTCGGGTTCGTCGAGTTCGGCCACGAGACGGACCGCGTCGTCGAGCAACGCCAGGACGTGCGGGAAGGCGTCCCGGAAGAACCCGCTGATACGTACGGTCACATCGATACGCGGCCGGCCCAGTTCCGCGGCGTCGATCACCTCGAGGGTGGTGACCCGGCGGCTGGCCTCGTCCCAGACCGGGCGCACGCCGAGCAGGGCGAGCACCTCGGCGATATCGTCACCGGAAGTGCGCATGGCCGAGGTACCCCACACCGACAGCCCCACCGAACGCGGATATTCGCCGTGATCGGCCCGGTAGCGGTCGAGCAGCGATTCGGCCATCGCCTGACCGGTTTCCCAGGCCAGCCGCGACGGTACCGCCTTCGGGTCCACGGAGTAGAAGTTGCGGCCGGTCGGCAGCACATTGATCAGGCCCCGCAGTGGCGAACCGCTCGGGCCGGCGGGGATGAAACCGCCGTTCAGCGCATGCAGTACCCGGTCGATCTCGACCCCGGTCCCGCGCAGCCGCGGCACCACCTCGGTCGCGGCGAATCGCAGCACCGCCGCGACCGCCGCGCGGTCGCCGCCGGCCGCCTCGAACAGGTCGTCCGCGTGCGCGTCGACGAGCCGGTCCACGGCCGCGGGGGCCCACCCGGCGGCCTGCAGCGCGACGACGAGCTCGCGCGCGCGGGCCTCCACCGTATCGACCCGCTCCCGCGCCTCCCCACCGGATTCGCTGAGCCCCAGCGCTTCCCGCAATCCCGGCACCGACAGCTCCCCGCCCCACAACTGCCGGGCCCGCAGCATGGCCAGGACCAGGTCGACCTCACCGTCACCGGCCGGAGCGCGGCCGAGGATGTGCAGGCCGTCGCGGATCTGCACATCCTTGATCTCGCACAGCCAGCCGTCGACGTGCAGCAGCATATCGTCGAAGGATTCCTCGTCCGGGCGCTCGGCCAGCCCCAGATCGTGGTCCATCTTCGCGGCGCGCATGAGCGTCCAGATCTGCTGCCGGATGGCGGGCAGTTTGGCCGGGTCCAGGGCGGAGATGTTCGCGTGCTCGTCGAGCAGCTGTTCGAGGCGGGAGATATCGCCGTAGCTCTCGGCGCGGGCCATCGGCGGGATCAGATGATCCACCAGGGTGGCGTGGGCCCGGCGTTTGGCCTGGGTGCCCTCCCCCGGGTCGTTCACCAGGAACGGGTAGATCAGCGGCAGATCGCCCAGCGCGGCATCGGTACCGCAGGCCGCGGACATACCCAGGGTCTTACCGGGCAGCCATTCCAGATTGCCGTGCTTACCCAGATGCACCATCGCGTTCGCGCCGAAACCGCCGGCCTCGGCATCGGTGGAAAGCCAGCGATAGGCGGCGAGGTAGTGGTGGCTGGGCGGTAGATCGGGATCGTGGTAGATGGCGACCGGGTTCTCCCCGAAGCCGCGCGGCGGCTGCACCATGAGCACCACATTGCCGAATCGCAGGGCGGCGATGACGATCTCGCCGCGCGGGTCGGCGGAGCGGTCCACGTAGAGCTCACCCGGCGGTGGCCCCCACGCCTCGACGACCGCGGTCCGCAGTTCGTCCGGCAAGGTCTCGAACCAGGCGGTGTAGACATCCGCGCCGATCCGCACCGGGTTGCCCTCGAGCTGGTCGGCGGTGAGCCAGTCGGGATCCTGCCCACCGGCCGCGATCAACGCGTGCATCAGCGCGTCGCCGTCGCGTTCTTCCAGGCCCGGCACCTCACCCACGGCACCGAGATCGTATCCGGCGGCACGTAATTCGGTGAGCAGCGCGATAGCGCTGGCGGGCGTGTCCAGTCCGACGGCATTACCGATGCGGGCGTGTTTGGTCGGGTAGGCCGACAGCATGAGCGCCAGACGTTTGCGATCGGCGGGGATATACCGCAGCCGCGCGTGCCGGACCGCGATCCCGGCCACCCGGGCGGCGCGTTCGGCGTCGGGCACGTAGGTGGACAGCCCGTCCTCGTCGAACTCCTTGAAGGAGAACGGCACCGTGACGATCCGGCCGTCGAACTCCGGAACCGCGACCTGGGTCGCCACGTCCAGCGGGGACAGCCCGTCGTCGTTGGCCTCCCACTGCGCGCGGCCACTGGTCAGGCACAGACCCTGCAGGATGGGCACGTCCAGCTCGGCCAGCGCGCCGATATCCCATGCCTCGTCGTCGCCGCCCGCCGCGGCCAGCGCCGGTTTGCTGCCGCCGGCGGCCAGCACGGTGACCACCAGCGCGTCGGCCTGCCGGAGGGTCGCGAGCAGATCGGGTTCGGCGGTACGCAGGGAAGCGCAGTAGACGGGCAGCGGTACCGCGCCCGCGTCCTCGATCGCACCGCACAGCGCGTCGATATAGCCGGTGTTCCCGGCCAGATGCTGGGCCCGGTAGTAGACGACGCCGACCGTCGGTGTGCCGGCCACCGGCTCGGGATACCGCGCCGCCCGGTCCAGCCGGCCCCAGGCCGGCAGCTGCACCGGCGGTTCAAACCCGTGACCGGTGAGCAGGACCGTATCGGAGAGGAAGTTGTGCAGCTGCCGCAGATTCCGCGGTCCGCCGGCCGCCAGGTAGTTGTGCGCGTCGGAGGCCACGCCGACCGGCACGGTCGAACACTCCATCAGTTCGGCATCGGGGGCCATCTCGCCGCCGACCGCCACCACCGGCGCCCCGCTCGCCCGCACCGCGGCCAGACCGTCCTCCCAAGCCCGTTTGCCGCCGAGAATCCGCACGATCACCAGGTCGGCGCCCGCGAGCAGGCCGGGCAGATCCTCCACCAGCAATCGGGCCGGATTGGCCCACCGGTACTCGGCGCCGCTGGCGCGCGCGCTCAGCAGATCGGTATCGGAGGTGGACAGCAGCAGAATCACAGCGATGACCTTCCTGGGGTGACGCGCCCGTGGGGGGTTGTGTGCTCGCCGGAGAGGGTCTGGCTGTGTCAGTGGCGCGACCGCACCGGAGTTCCACCGGTTTCCTCGTCACCCGTCGAGCCCCCGGATGCTACCGCGACCGCCGGCGGCGTCCGTCACCACACCGGCTCGCGGAACCGCCGCCGGACCCCGGGACCCGACCGCCCGGCCACGTGGAGAGCCCCTCCACGATCCGGGCCTGCGCGTGATCTTCCGGCCACCTCCGTGCGCGGCTGTTCCGGGCCGTCGGCGGGCACCCGCGCGCGCCCGTGCTTGCCGAGGCCTCCCATTCCGGTTTGCTCTTCTGTCATGGCCGATGACGCGGGTACCCAGCTGTTCCACCGATCCATGCCCTTCACCGAACGCCTCGGCGTAGAGGTGCTCGAACACGGCCCCGAGCTGGTCCGCAGCCGTCTCGCCTGGGACGAGACACTGTGCACACTGGGTGGCGCGCTGCACGGCGGAGTGCTGATGGCGCTGGCGGATTCGACGGCGGCGGTCTGCGCGTTCCTGAATCTGCCGGAGGGCGCCCAGGCGACCACCACCGTCGAATCGAAGACGAACTTCCTGCGCGCCGTGCGGTCGGGGCATGCGGAGGCGTCGTCGCGTCCGCTGCACTCGGGGCGGTCGTTCATCGTGGTCGAGACCGAGGTCCGCGACGAGGCGGGAAAGCTGGTCGCGAAGGTGACCCAGACCCAGGCGGTGCGCTGAGGCCGGTCCGGTCCGACGCCCGTAAGCTGGTCGGATCATGGCTCGTACCGATCCCGATTCCTGTCCCGGTGTCCTGCGCCTGCACGAGGCTGCCGACGGCCCGCTGGCCCGGATCCGGGTGCCGGGGGGAACGCTCGCGCCGGAGCAGTTGCAGACGCTGGCGGCGGCCGCCGCGGAGCTCGGCGACGGGAATATCGAACTGACCTCGCGCGGCAATGTGCAGTTGCGTCGGGTCCGGGACGCGGACGCGCTCGCCGAGCGGCTGGCCGGCGCCGGCCTGCTGCCCAGCCGGACCCATGAGCGGGTCCGGAATATCATCGCCTCGCCGCTGTCCGGACGGGTCGGTGACCGTCCCGACATCCGGCCGTTGACCGCCGCCTTCGACGCCGGGCTGGTCGGCTCGCCCCGGCTGGCCGAACTTCCGGGCCGGGTGTTGTTCACCCTCGACGACGGCCGGGGTGATGTGAGCCCGCTGCGCGCGGATATCGGTGTGCAGATCACGACCGGGGACCGCAGCGCACTGTTGCTGGCCGGTGCGGACAGCGGGATCCGGATACCCACCGCCGACGCGACCGAGGTGCTGTTGGCGGCTGCGCGTGGTTTCCTCGAACTGGCCGACGGCCAGTGGCGGCTGCACGAGATCGAGAACGGCGCCGCACGGCTGGCGGCGTTGCTGGGCCTCACCCCCGGCCCGGATCGGCTGGAACTCACGGACGCGATCGACCTGCCGATCGGCTGGCTGCCTCAGCACGACGGGCTCGTCGCGCTCGGCGCCGGAGTCCGGCTGGGCTCGCTGCCCGCCCGCACCGCCGAATTCCTCGCCGCCGTCGAGCGCCCCGTGCTTCTCACCCCGTGGCGCGGCCTGATCCTCACCGACCTCGAGGAGGGGCCGGCCGAGCAGGTCGTGCGGGTGCTGGCGCCGATGGGCCTGATCTTCGACGCCGCGTCGCCGTGGCTGCGGATCACCGCCTGCGCGGGGCAGCCGGGCTGCGCCAGATCACATACCGACGTGCGAGCCGACGCGGCGGCCGCGGTCGAATCGGGCCGCACGGATCTCCCCGATGCCGCCACTCCGGAAGCGCCGATCGCGGCCGACGCGATCACCACGGCGGGCCGGCAGCACTGGTCGGGTTGCGAACGCCGTTGTGGCCGCCCCGCATCGGCGGTCACCGAGGTCACCGCCGGACCCGAGGGTTACCGGGTGCGACCGCCGCGCCTCTGAGCGGTGCGCCGGCCCGCGGCCGCCCCGGCGGACTCCCTTACCCCTGCTGCGACGTCGAGGACTTCTCGATCGGCCGCGAGCGACGGTCCCCGTCGTCCTGCTTGCCGTGGCTGGCCACCAGCAGCACGACGATCAAGAGCCCCATCACCGCCGCGACGGCCAGCGCGGCCGACGGCTTGCGCAGTTGCTCGGTCTCCTCGCGCACCGACATCTCCTCCGGCAACAGCGGTACGGATCCGGCGGTGTGGCGTTCGGGTCGCGCCCCGGCCGCCGGGCATCCGTTCGACCGATTCGAATTCCCGGTGACGAACGACGAACTGCCCTGGGGGGCCTGAACTGTGAGCATGCAGAAATCGTATCGACGTCCGTCCGGCGGTCAGCCGGAAATTTCCCGCTAATGGGAAATTAACCTCGGATTAACACTAGGGTGGTCCAGGACACATAGCCGCCGGTCAGCGGCCCGGAGACGGGATCAGCAGGCCCACAAGGCAAATCGGGGCGGCTGTGACGTACGGTACGCTGCTTGCCCCCACCCCGCTCTGTGTCGTAAACCATAGATCAATCGGCCCGGACGCGGCGGACTCCCGCGTAGGCGCGCGGGGCATACCGCAGACGATCCGGCAGCAGCGGCCACACCGTACGAACGGCCGCCGCGAACACCCCGAACAGCTTCTGGTCCACCGGCGTCCAGCGCAGGTCGAGGATTTCGCGGGCACGTTCGGGCATGAGCGCGTTCGCCAGCCAGACATTGAACGCCATCACCGGCCGCCAGATCACCGACCACACCGGTTCCGGAATGCCCGGCAGCGCCGGGATCCGGGTACTGGCGAGCCGCAGCGCGAAATCGGTGGTGGCGTTGGCCTCGAGCACCTCGTCGATGGTGCGATGCCAGTACTCCTCGAACTCCGCGTAGTTCGCCACCAGCACCCGGTCGGACAGCCCGTACATCCGCCACCAGGTGATGCCCTCGGCGATCAACTGGTCCTTTTCCGCGGCGGTGAGCGGCGTCCCGAAATGCTCGTTGAGGGCGATGGTGAGTTCGACGAAGGTCGCGTGGGTCCACCAGTACACACCGGGATCGAGCGCGTGGTAGCGCTTCCCACGGGAATCGGTGCCCTCGAGCGGACGGTGATAGTCCCGCACCCGGGCCGCCTGCGCCTCGTTGTCGGCGTCGTAGATCATGCCCTGGATCTGCGGCAGGGAGCGGATGAGGCGGTCCCACGGATCGTGGAAGAAGTTCGAATGGTCCTGCAGGGCGGCAGCCACCGCGGGATGCATGTTCTGCAGGATGCCGGTGCGGCCGAGGAACAGCATATTCCGCAGATCCCCGGCGTACTCCCAGGTCAGCGACCCGGGCCCGATCGGCGCCCCCGCGAGACGGGATGTGGCGGCGGTGTCCGGAGCACCCACGTTGCGACCTCCTTGTCGACGAGCAAAACCCTGAGACGAATAGTAATTCATCGTCTCAGTTTCTCGCACACCGAGGGGACGTGACTATCTCACCCAAGGATTCCGCGACGCTCGCCGCACTCGTGTCGTATGGTCGGCTGGACTGATGTCCATACACTTGTGCATAAAGCCGGGTCCGGCCACGCCGGGAGCCCGGAGCGGTAGGAGAAAGCAGGTTCACCGATGAAGACCAAGGGCGCTCTCATCTGGGAATTCGACCAACCGTGGCAGATCGAGGAGATCGAGATCGGCGATCCCCGCAAACACGAGGTCAAAGTCCAGCTGGAAGCCGCCGGAATGTGCCACTCCGACCACCACCTGGTCACCGGCGGCATCCCGATGATGGGATTCCCGGTACTCGGCGGGCACGAGGGCGCCGGCATCGTGACCGAGGTCGGCGAGGGCGTGGAGAATCTCGCGGTCGGCGACCACGTCGTCCTGTCGTTCATCCCGTCGTGCGGCACATGCAAATCCTGCCAGGCGGGTCTGCGCAACCTGTGCGATCTCGGCGCGCTCCTGCTCGCGGGCACCTCGGTGACCGACGGATCGTTCCGGATCCAGGCCCGCGGCCACGACGTCTACCCGATGGCCCTGCTGGGCACCTTCTCCCCGTACATGGTGGTGCACCAGAGCTCGGTGGTGAAGATCGACCCGTCCATCCCGTTCGAGGTCGCCTGCCTGGTCGGCTGCGGTGTCACCACCGGGTACGGGTCGGCCGTCCGGACCGCCGATATCCGGCCCGGCGAGGACGTCGCGATCATCGGCCTCGGCGGTGTGGGGATCTCCGCGCTCCAGGGCGCGGTGCACGCGGGCGCCCGCTACGTCTTCGCGGTCGACCCGGTGCCGTGGAAGCGCGAACAGGCCCTGAAGTTCGGGGCCACCCACACCTACGCCACCATCGAGGAGGCGACCGCCGGCTGCGCGGAGGTCACCTGGGGCGGTATGGCCAAGAAGGTGATCGTGACCGTCGGCGAGGTGCACGGCGAGGACGTGGACAGCTGGATGGGCATCACCGCCAAGGCCGGAACGTGCGTCCTCACCGCCATGGGCAGCCTCACCGAGAACAAGACGACCCTGAACCTGGCCATGCTCTCGCTGCTGCAGAAGAATCTGCAGGGCACCATCTTCGGGGGCGGCAATCCGCACTACGACATCCCGCACCTGCTGTCCATGTACCAGGTCGGCAAATTGAACCTCGACGATATGGTCACCCGGCAGTACCGGCTCGAGGACATCAACGACGGCTATCAGGACATGCTCGCCGGTCGCAATATCCGCGGCATCATCCGCTACACCGACGCGGACCGCTGAGCCGTCCGGATCACCGGCGCCGACCCACCGCGCGCCCGGACGGGGACGAGGAGGACATATGAGTTACCGGGTCGTGCAATGGGCCACCGGATCGGTCGGGCGGGCCGCGCTGCGAGGCATCATCGATCACCCCGAACTGGAACTGGTGGGGTGCTGGGTCCACTCGCCGGACAAGCGCGGTCGCGATGTGGGCGAGATCCTCGGCCGGCCACCCCTCGGGGTGACCACGACCGACAGCCTCGACGAGATCCTCGCGCTGCCCGCCGACGCCGTGGTCTACGCGCCGCTGCTGCCGCGCGCGCACGAGGTGGCCGCACTGCTGCGGTCGGGGAAGAACGTGGTGACGCCGGTCGGCTGGTTCTATCCCACCGACGAGCAGGACGAACAGGTACAGCAGGCCTGTCTGGCGGGCGGGACCACGCTGCACGGCACCGGAATCGACCCCGGCGGCGTCACCGAGGTGTTCCCGCTGATGCTGTCGGCCATGTCCACGGCGGTCACCTTCGTGCGCGGCGAGGAGTTCTCCGATATCCGCGGCTACGGCGCGCCCGATGTGGTGCGCCACATCATGCGGTTCGGCGCCTCCCCCGCCGAAGCCGCCGCGGGCCCGATGGCCCGCCTGCTGGACGGCGGCTTCCGCCAATCGGTCCGGATGATCCTGGACACCCTGGGTTTCGCCGGGACCCCGGAGATCCGTACGGTGCACGAGACGGCGGTCGCGACCGCACCGATCGAATCGCCCATCGGCACCATCGAAACCCGGGCAGGTGGCCGGCCAGCGCTTCCACTGGGAGGCGGTGAGCGGCGGTGACACCGTGGTACGCATCGGGGTCAACTGGCTGATGGGCCAGCAGCACCTCGATCCGCCCTGGACACTCGGCGCCGACGGCGAACGGTTCGAGATCGAGATCGACGGCGACCCGGGCACATTCGTCACCATCCGCGGGTGGCAATCCGAACCCGGCGACCCGCCGGGGGCCGAGAATCCGGGGATCGCCGCGACGGCCGCGCACTGCGTCAACTCCATCCCGTACGTCTGCGCCGCGGAACCCGGTATCCGCACCTCGGTGGACCTACCGATGGTGGCGGGACGGGCCCATCCCCGGTTCTCGGCCGGGTCGCACTAGACGAGTAAGTCCGAAGTCCCGTCGATGCCCGGACATGGGCGGAGGGCGTCTATGACCAGTGTGTGACCAATGATCTCGACGCCCTCCT